>NZ_JACAPZ010000012.1:60224-116764 GCF_013385475.1 Pseudomonas sp. G5001 | reverse complement strand
TTGTACATACAAGCATATGCAAGGTTGTTGCCAACTCGACGCGTCGTTGAACAGAGAGGCCTGTAAGGCGCTGAAACACCTGAGTTGCGCGGCCAGCCCTCCGCGAACCCATCGCGCGAATCAACCTTGGCGAGGAACTTGCGCACGGTATTGAGGCACAAAGTAACAATCTGCCAGAAGCTGGTGCGCGCACGAGTAACATCCCACGGCATTGACCAGCGCGCGTGCACCTGTGGTCACAACCCGTTACTGTCGACCCTGGAAAGATCCGGCCCGCGGCGAAAACACGCACTCAAGGCTTTTGAGATTTTCGTGCCAAACCACGGTTTTTCGTACCCAGCCCAGAAATTTGAGAGAAAATGCAAACCCAGCACACGGTCCGTTGTCATTTGCCCCATGCGTAAACTTCTTGGCTTCACCCTCATCATGGCCCTGGTCGCCGCCGTTTCCGCCTATCTGGTCTGGACCCAGGAGCGCCCCGTGGGCCATTACCTGTCCGACCTGCGGATCAACCTGGCCGTCGACCAGGGCGTGCCCGCCGACCGCGGCAACCTGCTGGGCATCCAGCCGGAACTGTTTCCCGCCGACTACCAGAGCCTGGAACGCCTGCACCTCAAGCTGGCGGCCTACCTGCAAAACGCCCGTGACCAGGGCCTGATCAACGACAAGACCATCGTGGTACTGCCGGAACATATCGGCACCTGGCTGATGGTCAGCGGCGAAAAGAACGAGCTGTACCAGGCCACCAACCTCAAGGAAGCGATGAACTGGTTGTCGGCGAGCAACCCGCTGCTGTTCCTGCGGGCCTTGATCAGCGCCAAGGGTGACGACCGTATCGACGACGCCTACCTGCGTATGAAGGCCCCGGCCATGGCCCGCGACTATCAAGTGCTGTTCGGTGGCCTGGCCAAGGAATTCGGCGTGACCCTGGTGGCCGGCTCCATTGCCCTGCCCAACCCGAGCGTCAGCCAGGGCCAGCTGCAGATCGGCCATGGCGCGCTGTACAACACCAGTGTGGTCTTCGACCGCGATGGCTTGCCGCTGGGCCAGCCGCAACGCCAGCTGTATCCGATTTTTGACGAGCGCGGTTTTATTGAGCCGGGCGATGAAAACAGCGTCAGCGTGGTCGATACCCCGGCCGGGCGCCTGGGCATCCTGATCGGCAGCGACAGCTGGTACCCGGACAACTACCGCAAGCTCAACGAGCAAGGCGCCCAGTTGGTGGCGGTGCCGGCCTTCGTGATTGGCCGCGAGACCTGGGACAAGCCGTGGCGCGGCTTCAAAAGCGTGTCGACGCCAGCCGAGATCAGCCTCAAGCCCGAAGAGCTCAGCGAAGGCGAAGCCTGGCACCGCCTGACCCTGATCAGCCAGCAACCCATCAGCCAGGCCACCGCCGGCATGAGCGTGTTCCTGCGCGGGCAGTTCTTTGACATGGGCAGCGCCGGGCAAAGCTTCCTCAGCAGCAACGGCCAGGTGTTCGCCGACGGCAATGCCCGTGGCGCGCGCCTGCTGAACGTGTGGCTGTAACTCAATGAAGCCGGTGCGGCTTGGGGATTTGTCGGTGGGCTTCGTCCACACCTTGGCCGATGCGATCCACAGCCATGGCCTGGACCCGCAACCGTTGCTGCTGCAATACGGCCTTGACCCGGCACGCGTGGCCGAGGCGGGTGCACGCTTGTCGATCCCGCGCTATATGCGCCTGGGCTTTGCGGCCATCCAGTTGACCGGCGACGCCAGCCTGGGCCTGCGCATGGGCCAGCTCAGCCGCCTGAGCCAGGCCGGGCTCGCCGGGGTCACCGCCGCCCAGGCGCCCACCGTGCGCGAAGCCGCCCGTACCCTGACGCGCTTCGAAGCCTTGTACGGCTCCAACTATCGCGGCCAGTCGAGCTTTCACGAGGACACGGATGGCGCCTGGTTGCGCTTCTATTCCATCAGCCCCTACAACGCCTACAACCGCTTTGTGGTGGATTCGATCATCGCCGGGTGGCTGCATCAGTTGTCGAGCCTGAGCCTGCAACCGGTGCAGGCGCAACGCATCGAAATCGAATTCGAAGCACCGGACTACAGCGAGCGCTACAGCGTGCTGGGGGACTGCCCGATCCAGTTTGGCGCCGAGCACAATCAGTTGCGCCTTAGCCAGCAAACCCTGGCCCTGCGCAACCCGGAACACTGCCCGAGTACCTGGCAATTACTCGTGCAGTTGTGCGAACGGGAACTGGAGCAATTGACGCGCACCCGCAGCCTGCGCGAGCGCATTACCCGCTTGCTCGGGCCGATGCTCAATGGTGGCCGGGAACCCGACCTGGAAGAAGTGGCGTCACGCTTGAAACTGCCGACCTGGACCCTGCGGCGCAAGCTGGCGGAAGAAGGGACTCAGTTTCGGGCGATTCTCAACGACACTCGCCGCGACCTGGCCATGACCTACATTCGCGATACCGAACTGGCGTTCGGTGAAATTGCCTATTTGCTCGGTTTTGCTTCAGCGGAAGCCTTTCAACGGGCGTTCAAGCGCTGGAACAGCCAGACCCCAGGGGAATTTCGCCGCAGTCAGCGGCATTCCGCCTGACGTCTGTCTTACAGCTCGGTGGCATCATCGGCCGGATCCAGCGGATCCAGTTCAAAAGCGTGGTACTCGAGCAATTCTTCCTGGTAATCGTCCATGGTTGACTCCTTGTTTTATGAAAAGGGGTTGCTTAGTGACCTGCACAACCAGCCTAAAGTGCCGTCATGACGAAAAAATGTCCGTGGCATGACGTTCCTGCACTTCAGGATTAAACGTAGCAGGATTGCCTTGATTTAGCCGGATGAATTTTAGATGCAACTGCAATCATTGCAATTGCAATCGTAAGCCGAATTCCTTTAGGGTATGGGCACCCGTTGCCAAGCGACCCGGCTCATGACTGCCAGCACCGAACGCTCTGCCCTGATCTGCATCGACGCCCTGAATGCAACGCAGCAGCCCCGCTGCTCGCCCCTGTATAGCGTGATGACCATGGCCAACACCCTGGAGTCCAGCCGGCAGGCGTGGGTGATTCGCGGCCAGTCGCGCTCACGCCGAGTGGTGAGCTGGCCCACCTGGTTCGCGCGCAATACCGGGGAAAAACCCATGCTGTACCTGCACACGGCCGCGTCATCGGCGCAGTTGCGCGCGCTGTCCGGCGAGACCCGTCAGCGGGGCATCCTGTGCAACGACAATGCAACCCAGCCCTCCCCTTCACTGCCCTTATGGCTGGCCAGCAATCCTCACTGCACACCTTATGACCCGGCCTCCGGCGAGGAAGCCCGGGCGATTGTGCTGGCGGGTTTGCAGGCGCTGTATGTCGACGGCGAGCCAGGGTTCTACTATCTGGCACTGCACGATCAACACGAAGGGCCAGGGCTGAGCCCGCAGGATAGTGACCATGCGCTCAGGGGCATGTACCGGGTCCGGCGCTCATACACGAGTGAATTGAGGGTGCGGTTGCTGGGTGCGGGTCGAGCGTTTGAAGAAGTCGTGCACGCCGCGCAGTTGCTCGAGACGGATTGGAACGTCGAGGCGCAACTGTGGAGTTGCCCCAGCTATACACGGCTGGCCCGCGAAGCGGATGCAGCGCAACGCTGGAACCGCCTGCACCCGTTGGCACCGAAGCGCAGTTGTCATCTAAGGGATTGCCTGGCTGGGGATGGCGCGCCGGTGGTCGCGGTCACCGGGTATCCGCAGCCGATCGTCGATCAATTGGCGGGGCATGTGGATGCGCGGTTTGTGGCGTTGGGTGCGGGCTCCGTGGAAACGTCTGCACCCGTTCGATATTGGGTAGCGGTGCTGGCATTGAAGGCGTTGGCGGATGACGGCTGGATCGAAGCAGAACAGGTGGAGACCGCCCTGAATCGATATCACCTGAAATGACGATCTGCAATCCATCGCAGATCAAATGTGGGAGCGGGCTTGCTCGCGAAAACGGTGTGCCTGTTGATATTACTGTTGCTGACACACCGCTTTCGCGAGCAAGCCCGCTCCCATACGGAATCCGCGTCGCCTGGAGTCTTTGCTTCAGGTCTTACGTCGCCCGCGGGTCTGCACGCCCGCCTCCATCGCCAGCCCCGCGGTACGCTCCAATGCCTCGGCAAAACCCCGGCGTTGCTCGCTGTCGAGCTGCGACAAAAACAATTCATCCACGCTGCTTTCGTAGATTTTCCACATCTTTTTACGCAATACCCGGCCCGCGTCGGTAATTGAGACAAAGGCAGCACGCCCGTCACCGTCGGAGCGCGAACGCACCACCAGGCCGTCCTTTTCCAGGCGGTCGACCAGGCGCGTCAGGTTGTAGCGTTCGATGGCCAGCACATCGGCCAATTCGTGCATGCGCCGGGTGCCATCGGGGCCACTTTCCAGGCCCCACAAAGCGTCGTACCAGGCATACGGCGGCAGACCGGCATCGGCCAGGCGCCGTTCGATTTCACGGATGACCGTCCTGTGGGCCCGAACAAAACGGAACCAGACATCAGGCTCTTTCGACGACATGCAACACCATCCGGGGAATTTCAAGAAGGTTGCAATAGTAGCTCATCCCGCGCTAGATTCAGCCATGTAGTTGCAATTGCAACTACATTCGCAAAGCTCCCACAAGGAGCCCACACGCTGAAACCCGTCCACCCTGGAGCCTGACATGACCCCGAACACTGCAGTACGCCTCGACGACGATCCACAGGAAACCCGCGAATGGCTGGAGTCCATCGAATCGGTGCTGTCCACCGAAGGCCGCCCGCGCGCGCATTACCTGATTGATCAGTTGCTGGATTTCGACGTGGCGCGGCATGGCGACTTCTACGGGCGGGTGACCACCCCGTACGTCAACACCATCCCGGTAGACCGCCAGTTGCCCTACCCCGGCAACCTGGCCACCGAGCGCCGGCTGAATGCGTTTATTCGCTGGAACGCCATGGCCATGGTGCTGCGCGCGGGCAAACATTCCGGCGTGGGCGGGCATATCGCAACCTATGCGTCGGCTGCGGTGCTGTATGACGTAGGCTTCGACCATTTCTTCCGTGGCCGAACTGAACGCTTCGATGGCGACCTGGTGTACATCCAGGGCCACTCCGCGCCGGGCATTTACGGGCGGGCGTACCTCGAAGGCCGGATCAGCGAAGCGCAGCTGGACAACTTCCGCCGGGAAGCCGGTGGCGACGGTTTGTCATCCTATCCGCACCCTCGCCTGATGCCGGACTTCTGGCAGTTTCCTACGGTTTCCATGGGCCTCGGACCGATTACCGCCGCGTATCAGGCGCGCTTCATGCGCTACCTGGAGTTCCGCGACCTCAAGCAGCACCAGGGCCGCAAGGTGTGGGCGTTCCTCGGTGATGGCGAGATGGATCAGCCGGAATCCCTGGCGGCCATTTCCCTGGCCGGGCGCGAGAAACTCGACAACCTGATCTTCGTGGTCAACTGCAACCTGCAACGCCTCGATGGCCCAGTTCGCGGCAATGCCAAGGTGATCCAGGAATTCGAAAGCCTGTACCGCGCCGCCGGCTGGAACGTGATCAAGGTAATCTGGGGCGGCGGCTGGGATGCGCTGCTGGAAAAGGATAAAAGCGGCTTGCTGCGCCAGCGCATGATGGAGTGCGTGGACGGCGACTATCAAAACTACAAATCACAAAACGGCGCCTACGTGCGGGAACACTTCTTCGGCAAATACCCGGAGTTGCTAGCGCTGGTGGCAGATATGTCCGACGACGATATCTGGAAACTCTCACGGGGCGGCCATGACCCGGACAAGGTCTACAACGCCTATGCCGCCGCCGTGCGTCACAGCGGCCAGCCGACGGTGATCCTGGCGAAAACCGTCAAGGGCTTCGGCATGGGCGAGGCCGGCGAAGGCCAGAACATCAACCACCAGCTGAAAAAGATGGGCGCTGAAGCCGTCAAAGCCTTCCGCGATCGCTTCGGGCTGGAAGTGGCCGACGACCAACTGGCTGAAATCCCGTATCTCAAACCGGCCGCCGACAGCGAAGAGGCCCGCTATTTCGCCGCCCGCCGCCAGTCACTGGGTGGCTACGTGCCGGCTCGCCATAGCGCGGTCGAGTCGCTGAAGATCCCGGAACTGGATGCCTTCGCCACCCAGCTCAAGGACACCGGCGAACGCGCGATCTCCACCACCATGGCCTTTGTGCGCATCCTCGGCACCCTGCTCAAGGACCCGAACCTGGGCAAACTGATCGTGCCCATCGTGCCGGACGAGTCCCGCACCTTTGGCATGGAAAGCCTGTTCCGCCAGATCGGCATTCACTCCGCTGTCGGCCAGCTCTACACCCCACAGGATGCGGGCCAGCTTTCCTACTACAAGGAGAGCAAGGACGGACAGATCATGCAGGAAGGCCTGAATGAATCCGGCGCCATTTCCTCATGGATCGCAGCGAGTACGTCCTACGCCAACCACGGGTTGATGACCGTACCGTTCTACATTTTCTATTCGATGTTCGGCTTCCAGCGGGTCGGCGACCTGGCCTGGGCCGCGGGCGATGCGCGGGCGCGGGGCTTCCTGCTGGGGGCGACCGCCGGGCGCACCACACTGATGGGCGAAGGCCTGCAGCATGACGATGGCCACAGCCATGTGCTGTCGTCGGTGATCCCGTGCTGCATTTCCTACGACCCGACGTTTGCCTTCGAGCTGGCGGTGATCATTCGCGAAGGCATGCGCCGGATGTACGTCGAGCAAGAGGACATCTACTACTACATCACCCTGCTCAACGAAAACTACCCGCACCCGGCGATGCCCGAAGGCGTCGAGGACGGGATTCTCAAGGGCATGTATCGGTTGAAGGCGGCTGAAGACACCACGCAACCACGGGTACAGCTGATGGGCAGCGGTTCGATCCTGCGGGAAGTCATCGCCGCCGCGGACCTGCTGCGCGATGATTTTGCCGTGGCCAGCGATGTGTGGAGTGTCACCAGCCTGACCGAGCTGCGCCGGGAAGGCCATGCCGTGGAGCGCTGGAACCTGCTGCATCCTGAAAGCGAACCGCGTACCAGCTATGTCGAGCAGTGCCTTGAGGGCCAGCCTGGGCCCGTGGTGGTCGCCACCGACTACATGAAAATCTTTGCCGATCAGATTCGCCCGTTTGTACCGGGCCGGCGCTTTGTGGCGCTGGGCACCGATGGCTTCGGGCAATCGGATACCCGCGAAACCTTGCGCGAGTTCTTCGAGGTGGACCGGTATTTCATTGCCCTGGCGGCCTTGAAGGCGCTGGCGGATGACGGCCTGATCAGCCGCGCCAGGGTGGCGGAGGCGATCAGCCGCTACGGGATCAACGTCGACAAGGCCAACCCCGTAGCGGTGTAGTTACTGTGCAGGCGTCGGCAGAGGCGGAATCGCTTCGGTCGGCGCCGGCAGCGCAGGAGTGGTGGCCTCTGGCGCAGGTGCCGGGGCTTCCTTTGGTGCAATCGGCGCAGGTTCCGCCGGTGGTACTACCGGCTCCGATGCCGCTGGCACCACCGCCGGTGTCACTGGGGCTGCCGGTGTGGCTGGCGCTTCTTTTGGCACTTCTTTCGGCGCTTCAACCTTATCGGCCTTATCGGCCGCCGGAGCTGCCTTAGGTTCCGGGATGCCCAGGTCAGCCTTGGGTTTCTCTGGAATATGCGCTGCCTTTTTCACTTCCTGGGGCAGGAAAACGTCCACCAGGGCGAAATAACGCTCATAAAACTTCGGCGCAGACACCGTCTCGCTGGCCACCTTGACCATGGAGTCGTCGGTGGAGCCAATCGGCATCGACACCGAACCCAACACACCCACACCGAGGCTGGCGGAGTTGTTGACCTTCTTCAAGGCGTAGCGATCCTGCAAGGCGTTGGCGAACATCGTCGAGTGATGATTGCCGCTGCCATCGTCGGCACACACCACGTTGAAGCTGATCTGCAGGTGAGTTTCGCCGGTCTGCTGGAAGCTCTTGTTACCCGCCACCAGCTTTGGATCGCTGCTGGTGATGATGTAACCCTGGCTCAACAGCGCACGCCGCGCCGCTTCGCAGGCCGCCGTGTCACTGACCGGGTAATCACGGGAAAACGTGCCGGAGTCGTCGAAGTTCTCATGTTCATAAATAGCGGTCTTGGGTGACGAGCAGCCCGCAGCGCCCGCCAGCACCAGCGCCAACCCGAGGCTACGCAAGTGAAATGATGTCGACATCGAAAATCCTGAGGAAAACAGTCAGGGCGGTATTGTGCAACAGAACGTGGCCTCGGCGCGCGAATTCCTGTCGGTAAAACGTCACAGCCTTACGGGACGGTGTCCGCAGGAAAAAGCCGCTCGCCCATATGGTCGATAAACACGCGCAATTTCGCCGAGGCATGGCGACTTGATGGCCAGAGCATCCAGAAGCTGCCGCTGTGCTCCAGGTAATAGTCCAGCACCCGTTGCAGCCGGCCCTGCTCCACCGATTCGCGGACCATGAAGTCTGGCAGGCAGGCAATCCCCAGGCCTTCATGGGCCACGTGCATCAGTGATTCGATGGTGGTGGAGACCAGCGGCGCACGCAGGGTCGGCTCCGGCAGGCCCGGCTCCGGGCGCAGTGGCCAGGTTTCCAGCTTGCCGGTGGCGCAGAATTTGTGGCGCAGGCAGGCGTGGTCGCTCAAATCCCGGGGCTGGCGCGGCGTACCGTGCAGGCGCAGGTACTCCGGGGACGCCACCAGCACCAGGCGGTAATACCCGAGGTGGCGCGCCATCAAGCGTGAGTCCTCGGGCTTGCCGGTGCGGATCACCGCGTCGAAACCCTCCTCGATCACATCCACCATGCGGTCGGAGAAGTCCACGTCCAGCTCGATCTCGGGATAGGCGCGCATGAAATCCGTCAGTACCGGCATCAACAAGCCGCGCACTTGCGGCAGGCTGACGCGCAACTTGCCTCTGGGGGTGGCGGATGCCTGGCTCAGTTCCTGTTCTGCGGCTTCGACTTCCGCCAGGATGCGCCGGGAGCGTTCGAGAAACAGCGCGCCCTCGCTGGTCAACGTGATACTGCGGGTGCTGCGATGGAACAGCCGCACCCCCAGGCGCTCTTCGATGCGCGCGATGCTTTTGCCAATCGCCGAGGACGACACCCCCAGCATGCGCCCGGCCTCGGTAAAGCTGCGGGTTTCGGCCACCTGCACAAACACTGAAATACTGCCCAGGCTGTCCATCGTCTCGCTCCCGAGGATTGCGGACATTGGCGTCCGATAAGTTCGGAACCTTAGCCTGTTTTTCTCCACCGTGCAGCACCCTACTCTGGCTCCCTGCCCTTTCGTCTGAAAACCGGAGCCAAGAAAACATGAGCGACAGCGCCCTATCTTCCACGACCCGCGCGGTGAGCCGTGAACGACTGCCTCTGGGCGGCCTGTTGGCATTGGCTACCGCCGGCTTCATCACCATCCTCACCGAAGCCATGCCGGCAGGCTTGCTCCCGCAAATGGGTGCCGGCCTCGGGGTGTCCGAAGCGTTGGTGGGCCAGTTGGTGACCCTGTACGCCCTGGGCTCGCTGTTGGCCGCGATTCCCCTGACCATCGCCACCCGGGGCTGGCGCCGGCGGCCATTGCTGATGATTGCCATCGGCGGGTTTGCCTTGGTCAACAGTGTGACGGCGTTTTCCAGCGATTACCTGCTGACCCTGGTGGCCAGGTTCTTCGCCGGGGTGTTCGCGGGATTGCTCTGGGCGCTGCTGGCCGGTTATGCCAGCCGCATGGTTGCGCCGCACCTGCAAGGCAGGGCCATTGCCGTGGCCATGCTCGGCGCGCCATTGGCGCTGTCACTGGGTGTACCGGCCGGGACATTCCTGGGCACCACGGTGGGCTGGCGCCTGAGCTTCGCGATCATGTCCGGCCTGACGGTTGTGCTGCTGGCCTGGGTGCGCTGGCAGGTCCCGGACTTTGCCGGGCAACAGGCGGAAAAACGCCTGGGGCTGCGCCAGGTGCTGGCACTGCCAGGGATTCGTCCGGTGCTGTTTGTGACTTTCACCTACGTACTGGCTCATAACATTCTCTACACCTATATCGCGCCGTTCCTGGTACCTGCCGGGATTGCAGCGGACATCGACCAGGTGCTGCTGGTGTTTGGCCTGGCGGCGCTGCTGGGTATCTGGATCGTCGGCGCGCTGATTGATCAGCGGCTGCGCGCGTTATTGGTGATCAGCTGCGCAATGTTCGCGCTGTCGGCACTGGCGCTGGCGTTCTGGATCACCTCGGCGACGGTGATCTACACCACGGTGGCCTTATGGGGGCTGGCGTTTGGCGGTTTGCCGGCATTGCTGCAAACGGCGCTGGCCAAGTCGGCCGGGGATTCAGCCGATGCCGCACAGTCGATGCTGGTGACGGTGTGGAACCTGGGCATCGCCGGTGGCGGACTACTCGGCGGCATGTTGTTGCAAGGGTGGGGAGTGACATCGTTTCCATGGGCGGTCGCCGCGTTGGTCGTACTGGCACTGATCGCGACGCTGCGTTTAACCGATGTTTAAACGAAACGTGACGTGATGTTTCTTAACTCTTATGATCGCACCGGGTGCGCTGCTGCATACGGCACAGCGCAGGTTAAAGGATAAGCATTGGTCGGGCCGCCAATGGAGACTTGTCGTGCCTGATAAACACCCTGCTATTCCGCGCCCCCAGGTTCTGGTCGAAGGCGCCCTGTCCGCATTGGAGCGGTTTTCAAGGATCGAAGCAGTCAGCGGTATCGTGTTGCTGCTGGCAGCGATCGTCGCGCTGGTCTGGGCCAACAGCCCCGTCGCAGATTCCTACGAACACTTCTGGAACACCCCACTCACTATCGGACTGGGAGACTTCACGGTCTCGCGCTCGTTGCACTTCCTGGTGAACGATGGGCTGATGACCATCTTCTTCCTGGTGGTGGGCGCCGAGATTCGCCAG
This sequence comes from Pseudomonas sp. G5001, assembly GCF_013385475.1. Classification (NCBI taxonomy): domain Bacteria; kingdom Pseudomonadati; phylum Pseudomonadota; class Gammaproteobacteria; order Pseudomonadales; family Pseudomonadaceae; genus Pseudomonas; species Pseudomonas sp. G5001. The sequence goes on along the minus strand of NZ_JACAPZ010000012.1, from coordinate 105,903 downwards.
GAGATCAGGGACGGCGCACTCGCCAACCTGAAACTGGCCACCCTGCCCCTCGGCGCGGCACTGGGTGGCGTGCTGATGCCGGCGCTGATTTACACCCTGCTCAACCATGGCACCGTAGCGGCCAGTGGCTGGGCGGTGCCCACAGCCACCGACATCGCATTTGCCGTGGGTGTGCTGGCGCTGCTGGGCAAATCGATTCCGGCTGGCGTGCGCATCCTGTTGCTGGCTTTGGCGATCATTGATGACATCGTCGCCATCCTGATCATCGCGATTTTCTATACCGCCAGCCTGGACTACATGGGCCTGGTGATCGCGGCCTGCGGGCTGGCGCTGGTGCTGGTTTTTCAGCGGATGGGAATTGGCAAGGCGGTGGTGTACCTGTTGCCGGGGGCGATTGTCTGGTTTGGCCTGCTCAAGACCGGCGTCCATCCGACGCTCGCGGGCGTAATGCTTGGCCTGATAACGCCCGTGACTTCCAGACCGACTCGGGAACGCCCTCTGGACACCATCGGGCGCACGTTCAACGAGCTGATGGAGCGGCTTTCACAATCGGCTGAAAGTGCCCATCAAGTCGCCAAACCGTTGAAGCAATTGAGACAGGCCCAGCGGGAAATGCTGCCGCCGGTGCAACGTATTCAAGCGGGCTTGCACCCCTGGGTGGCCTTTGGCGTCATGCCACTGTTTGCCCTGGCCAACGCCGGAGTGAGCCTGCAAGGGTTCAACCTGGACGATCCACTGCCCCACGGCGTGTTCATGGGGGTCATCCTGGCCCTGGTGCTCGGCAAGCCGCTCGGTGTGATGCTGGCGAGCGTGGTGCTGGTCAAACTGAACATCTGCCAATTGCCGGAGGGCGTGACCTGGAACGGCGTCGCCCTGGTGGGCCTGCTGGCGGGAATTGGTTTCACCATGTCGATTTTCATCTCGTCGCTGGCCTTCTCCGATCCGACGCTGCTGTCGGCTGCCAAGCTGAGTGTGCTGAGCGCTTCGACCCTGGCGGCTGTGATTGGCCTGAGTTGGGGCAAGCTCAAGTTTGCGCGTTGAATCAAGACTGGTTGAGTCAGCTGATTAGTGGATAAAAAAAGACCCCGGCCTCTTCAGGCCGGGGTCTTTTTATTCAGGCTGTTACGAGATCAGAACTTCTTGATCTCAGCCTTGGTTTCCAACTGCTTGCGATAGGCGGCGAAGTCTTGCTGGCCGACACGGGACGCGAGGAAGCGGCGGTACTGAGCCTTCTCGTCATCGGTCGGTGCAGCGGCTTCATTGACCGCGTTCAAGCGCACGATCACCAGGCTACCGTCTGGCAGTGTCACGCTGGTGAAGGTCGGCTTGTCCTTGGCCGCAGGCTTTGGCATGCGGAACAGGGCTTGCAGCACGGCTGGCTCGACGCCTTCCTGGCCCCGGGTGGCCGCTTCGGTGACTTTCCAGGCCTGGCCATCCACCGGCTGGTTCAGCGGGGTCTTGCCATCACGCAGGTTGGCAATCAGCTCGTCCGCGTGAGTCTTCGCCGCAGCGCTCGCGCGCTCCTTGGTCAACTGGGCACGGATGGCAGTGGCAACGCTTTCCAGCGGCAGCTGGGTAGGCTTCAGGTGCTCTTTGGCACGCAGTACCACGATGGTTTCCGGGTCCAGCTCGATGGCGGTGCTGTTGGCACCCTCATCCAGTACTTCAGGGCTGAATGCAGCGGTCACCACGGCACGGTTGGCAGCGATGCCTTCGCCACCTTCACGGCCAAACGGCGCGGAGGTGTGCACGGTCAGCTTCAGATCCGACGCCGGCTGGGCCAGGTCGGAAGCTTCGAATGCAGCGTCTTCCAGTTGCTTGGTCGCATCGACGAAACGCTGTTCAACCTGTTGGGTCTTGAGCTCGCGGGTCAGCTTGTCTTTCAGGCTGGCGAACGATGGCACTTCAGGTGCTTCAACGCCCAACAGCTTGATCAGGTGCCAGCCGAAGCTGGAACGCACCGGTGCCGAGACCTGGTCCTTGTTCAGTGCATACAGCGCTGTTTCGAAGGCAGGGTCGTAGACGCCAGGGCCAGCGAAACCGAGGTCACCGCCGTTGTTCGCAGAACCCGGATCCTGGGAGAACTCCTTGGCCAGGGCTTCGAATTTCTCGCCCTTGGCCAGGCGTGCCTGGATCTCTTCGATCTTGGCCTTGGCCTGCTCGTCGGTGGTCTTGTCGTTGACTTCAATCAGGATGTGCGCCGCGCGACGCTGTTCAGCGAGGTTGGCGGTTTCTTTCTGATAGAGGGCTTGCAGCTCATCGTCCTTGACCGCGACCTGGTCGAAGAAGGAAGCCTTCTTCAGCTCCAGATAGTCGATGACCACCTGGTCCGGGGTCATGAACTCCTTGGCGTGCTGGTCGTAGTAAGCCTTGACCTCGTCGTCAGTGATCTTCACTGCTGCAGGGTCGGCCTTGACGCTGACGGTGGCGAAATCGCGGGTCTGTTTTTCCAGACGGGCGAACGCGAGCACTTCGGCATCAGTCACAAAACCGCTGCCGGCAATGCCTGCACGAACCTGGCCGATCAGCATTTCCTGGCTCAGCATCTGACGGAATTGCATACGGCTGTAGCCCAGCTGACGGATCACCTGGTCGAAACGCTCAGCGTTGAACTGGCCATCCACCTGGAATTCCGGCGTCTGCAGGATCACTTGATCCAGCGCAGCTTCGGAGAAAGCGAATTTCGAATCGGCCGCGCCTTGCAGCAGCAGCTTGCGATCGATCAGGCCCTTGAGGGCGGCGTCGCGCAGCAGCTTTTCGTCCAGCAAGGAAGCATCGAAGTCCTTGCCCAGCTGTTGCATCAGCTGGCGACGTTGCATGTCGACGGCCTGGCCCAGTTCGCTTTGGGTGATTTCTTCACCGTTGACCTTGGCCACGTCCTGCTTGTTGTTGGTCGAAGCCTGAAAAATAGCCTCGATACCGGTGAACGCCATCAATGCGACGATGATCCCGATAATGGTCTTGGCAATCCAGCCTTGTGAATTGTCCCTGATATTCTGCAGCATGCGTCCCCCAGAAACGGTTGAACTTCAAAATTAGGCAACCGTGGAGCGTGGGTAGAGTCCGGATAGAAGAAAGGCGCATCCGAGGATGCGCCTTCTCGTAACTGGCGGAGCGGACGGGGGTTTGAACCCACACCCCCGGCGTGGCGACCCGATGGATACTCGGGTCAGCTGCCGCTCCGCTGCCAGGTCAGACCTGCGTCCGACCCGGATGGGTAAGGCTTGAGCGAAGCTTAGTTAACGGCTTCTTTCAGGGCTTTACCGGCTTTGAAACCTGGTTTTTTGGCAGCGGCGATTTGCAGAGCCTTGCCAGTCTGTGGGTTACGGCCAGTGCGAGCTGGACGATCGGTCACAGAGAAAGTACCGAAACCAACCAGTACCACAGAGTCGCCGGCCTTGAGAGCGCCAGTGACGGATTCGATTACTGCGTCCAGCGCACGGCCAGCAGCGGCTTTCGGGATATCAGCAGATGCAGCGATAGCATCAATCAGTTCCGACTTGTTCACTCTAAGTCCCCTTATATCTATTGAGTATGATTCTAAGTTTTTTGGTGAAAGCAAAAACCAGTGCTGAATGGCCTACAGACACTTAAGAGCCGCTTTATAACAAGGGCTCTAAAAAGCTGTCAAGGAAGCCCCCAGGCTTAAACGTATTAATGCGTGCTAATTCTTTCCTTAGAGTCAGTCTCGCGTTTTTCATCCTTTGCAACTATCTCAGGAGCCACATCCGGCAAGGGCTCCGGCGCGTATTGCAGCGCAATTTGCAGGACCTCGTCAATCCATTTAACCGGTTTAATCTGCAGATCCTGCTTGATGTTGTCAGGAATCTCCTTCAAGTCGCGGACATTCTCTTCAGGAATGATCACAGTCTTGATACCACCGCGGTGTGCAGCCAGCAATTTCTCTTTGAGGCCACCAATGGCCAGTACCTGGCCACGCAGGGTGATTTCCCCGGTCATGGCGACATCGGCGCGCACCGGAATGCCGGTCAGGGCTGATACCAGTGCCGTGCACATGCCTACGCCTGCGCTAGGACCGTCTTTCGGCGTTGCCCCTTCCGGCATGTGGATGTGGGTGTCGTGCTTCTCGTGGAAGTCCAGGGGGATCCCCAGGCTCTTGGCGCGGCTGCGCACCACGGTCTGCGCGGCGGTGATGGATTCAACCATCACGTCACCCAGGGAACCGGTCTTGATCAGTTGCCCTTTGCCCGGGATCACGGCGGCCTCGATGGTCAGCAATTCGCCGCCCACCTGGGTCCACGCCAGGCCAGTGACCTGGCCTACCTGGTCCTGCTGCTCAGCCAGGCCGTAGCGGAATTTGCGCACGCCCAGGAAGTGTTCCAGCAGGTCAGCGGTGACCTTCACCGAGAAGCGTTTTTCCAGCGCATGTTCCTTCACGGCCTTGCGGCAGATCTTCGCCAGTTGACGCTCAAGGCCCCGTACACCGGCCTCGCGGGTGTAGAAACGAATGATGTCGCGGATCGCGTCGGCATCAAATTCGATCTCGCCTTTTTTCAGGCCGTTGGCCGCAATCTGCTTGGGCGAGAGGTATTTGACGGCGATGTTGATCTTCTCGTCTTCGGTGTAACCCGGCAGACGAATCACCTCCATCCGGTCCAGCAAGGCTGGCGGAATATTCATCGAGTTGGAGGTGCACAGGAACATTACGTCGGACAGGTCGTAGTCGACTTCCAGGTAATGGTCGTTGAAATTGTGGTTCTGCTCGGGGTCGAGCACTTCCAGCAAAGCAGACGCCGGGTCGCCACGCATGTCGCTGCCCATCTTGTCGATTTCATCGAGCAGGAACAGCGGGTTGCGCACACCCACCTTTGTCATCTTTTGAATCAATCTTCCTGGCATCGAACCGATATAAGTCCGACGATGACCACGGATTTCCGCTTCATCACGCACACCGCCCAGGGCCATGCGCACGAATTTGCGGTTGGTGGCGTGGGCAATCGACTCCGCCAGCGAGGTTTTACCCACACCAGGAGGACCGACCAGGCACAACACCGGACCACGAATCTTCTTCACGCGCTTTTGCACGGCGAGGTATTCGAGGATGCGTTCCTTGACTTCTTCGAGGCCGTAGTGATCGGCATCGAGAATATCTTCGGCGCGGGCCAGGTCCAGGCGCACCTTGGTCTGGGCCTTCCACGGCACCTGCACCAGCCAGTCGATATACGAACGAACCACGGTGGCTTCGGCCGACATCGGCGACATTTGCTTGAGCTTGTTCAGCTCGGCAGTGGCCTTGGTCAACGCGTCTTTCGGCAGGCCGGCGGCATCAATGCGCTTTTTCAGCTCCTCGATTTCGTTGTGGCCTTCCTCGCTGTCGCCCAGCTCTTTCTGAATGGCCTTCATCTGCTCATTCAGGTAGTACTCGCGCTGGCTGCGCTCCATTTGCTTTTTGACACGGCCGCGAATGCGCTTCTCAACCTGCAGCAGGTCGATTTCGGCATCCAGCAGCGCCAGGACGTGTTCGACCCGGGCCGACAAATCGATGATCTCGAGAATGTCCTGCTTCTGCTCGATTTTCAGCGCCATGTGCGCGGCCATGGTGTCGACCAGGCGGCTTGGCTCATCAATGCTGTTGAGGGAAGAGAGGACTTCTGCGGGGACTTTCTTGCCCAGTTGCACGTATTGCTCGAACTGGGACAGCAGGCTGCGAACGAACACTTCGGATTCGCGCTCAGGGGCGTCGACTTCGTCGATCAGCGCCACTTCGGCACGCAGGTGGCCGTCCACTTCCATGAAGCGCTCGACCGCACCGCGCTGCTCGCCTTCCACCAGCACCTTGACGGTGCCATCAGGCAGCTTGAGCAGTTGCAGGACAGTTGCAACGGTACCAACGCGATACAGGGCATCTTCGCCCGGATCATCGTCAGCAGGATTTCTCTGGGCCAGCAGCAGGATCTGCTTGTCGCCCGTCATCGCGGCCTCGAGGGCTTCGATAGACTTCTCGCGCCCCACGAACAGCGGGATAACCATGTGCGGATAGACGACGACATCACGCAACGGCAGGAGAGGCAATTCGATGGTTGTCTTCATGATTTCGCCTCTATGACAGATGAAAGTAAGCTTGAAACCAAGATGGGGGCTGCCTGCAAAAAAAACAAGCGTAATGGCATCAGTTAAACGCAGTAAAAACAAAGGGGCCCATTAAGGCCCCTTTATTTTGTACAGCTCGGCGGTGCAACGCTTACGCGTCTGGCGCAGCCTTGGCAGCCGGCTCACTGTTTTCGTAGATATACAGTGGCTTGGACTTGCCTTCTATAACGCTTTCGTCGATCACCACTTTACTCACCTCGGACTGCGAGGGGATTTCGTACATGGTGTCGAGCAGTACGCCTTCGAGGATCGAGCGCAAACCACGGGCGCCGGTCTTGCGCTCCAGTGCCCGCTTGGCCACCGATTTGAGCGCGTCAGCACGGAACTCGAGGTCCACACCTTCCATCTCGAACAGCTTGGCGTATTGCTTGGTCAGGGCGTTTTTCGGCTCGGTGAGGATCTGCATCAACGCAGCCTCATCCAGCTCGTCCAGCGTCGCCAGGACCGGCAGACGGCCAACGAATTCCGGGATCAGACCGAACTTGACCAAATCGTCAGGCTCGACTTCACGCAGGGATTCACCGACTTTCTTGCCTTCTTCCTTGCTGCGTACTTCTGCACTGAAGCCAATGCCGCCACGGGTGGAACGGTTTTGAATAACCTTTTCCAGGCCGGAGAACGCACCGCCACAGATGAACAGGATGTTGCGCGTATCAACCTGAAGGAATTCCTGCTGCGGGTGCTTGCGGCCGCCTTGTGGCGGTACGGAAGCAACCGTGCCTTCGATCAGTTTCAACAGCGCTTGCTGCACGCCTTCACCGGAAACGTCCCGGGTGATCGACGGGTTGTCGGATTTGCGCGAAATCTTGTCGATTTCATCGATGTAGACAATGCCCATCTGGGCCTTCTCCACGTCGTAGTCGCATTTCTGCAGCAGCTTCTGAATGATGTTCTCGACGTCTTCACCTACGTAACCGGCCTCGGTAAGAGTGGTTGCGTCGGCGATGGTGAAGGGAACGTTCAGCAGGCGAGCCAGGGTCTCTGCAAGCAGGGTTTTACCCGAGCCTGTAGGGCCGATCAGCAAGATGTTGCTTTTGCCGAGCTCGACGTCGTCACTTTTCTTGTCACGCTGGTTCAGACGCTTGTAGTGGTTGTACACCGCTACGGCCAGAACCTTCTTTGCACGCTCTTGACCAATCACATACTGATCAAGGATGCCGCTGATTTCTTTAGGCGAAGGCAATTTATGCGCGCTGCTTTCGGCCTGGGCTTCCTGCACCTCCTCACGGATGATGTCATTGCACAGGTCGACGCACTCGTCGCAGATAAAGACCGAGGGGCCGGCAATCAACTTGCGTACTTCATGCTGGCTTTTGCCACAGAAGGAGCAATAGAGCAGCTTGCCGTTGTCCTCGCCGTTGCGGGTGTCAGTCATTCGTTCGATCCAAATCCGATAGGCTTGCAACACAAGATGAAGGCTATTGAGGGCTTTTTCAAGTCCACTGGTGGTCGGACCTGCCGACCAGCCCTATTTTGAGCTGCTTATATTAAGCGGGGCGCTTTTCGATCACTGCGTCGATCAACCCGTATTCACGAGCCGCTTCGGCGCTCATGAAATTGTCACGGTTGGTGTCGCGCTCGATCTCTTCCAGGGTATGCCCGCTATGTTTGGCCATCAGCGTGTTGAGACGCTCACGAATGAAGAGGATTTCCTTGGCATGGATTTCGATGTCCGATGCCTGGCCCTGGAAACCGCCCAGTGGCTGGTGAATCATCACGCGTGAGTTCGGCAGGCAGTAACGCTTGCCCTCAGCACCAGCGGTCAGCAGGAAAGCACCCATGCTGCACGCCTGACCGATACAGGTGGTCGATACGTTCGGCTTGATGAACTGCATGGTGTCGTAGATCGACATGCCCGCTGTCACCGAACCGCCCGGGGAGTTGATGTAGAGATGGATGTCCTTGTCCGGATTTTCCGCTTCAAGGAACAGCAGCTGCGCACAGATCAGGTTGGCCATGTAGTCCTCTACCGGACCAACCAGAAAGATCACTCGCTCCTTGAGCAGGCGCGAGTAGATGTCATAGGCGCGTTCGCCACGAGCAGATTGCTCGACAACCATCGGGACCAGGCCGCCAGCGGCCTGGATATCAGAGTTCTGCTGAATATACGAATTACGGAACATGCTCTGCAGTTACTCCCAAATAGTCATGTCTTGAATACGCATAAGCCAGCGCGAGGCTGGCTTATGGGTGTATTTTCAAACGAGTTGAGCGATCAGTCGGCTTGTGCTGCTTCAGCCGGCTTGACTGCTTCTTCGTAAGAGACCGCTTTATCGGTCACCTTAGCCTTCTGCAGAACAGTATCCACAACTTGCTCTTCCAGCACAACCGAACGCACTTCGTTCAGCTGCTGGTCGTTCTTGTAGTACCAGGACACAACAGCCTCAGGCTCCTGGTAGGCCGAAGCCATTTCCTGGATCATTTCGCGAACGCGGGTTTCGTCAGGCTTGAGGTCGAATTGCTTGACCACTTCAGCCACGATCAGACCCAGTACAACGCGGCGCTTGGCCTGTTCTTCGAACAGTTCGGCCGGCAGTTGGTCAGGCTTGATGTTGCCGCCGAACTGCTGAACAGCCTGCACGCGCAGACGATCAACTTCGTTGGACAGCAGGGCCTTCGGCACTTCGATCGGGTTGGCAGCCAGCAGACCGTCCATCACCTGGTTCTTGACCTTGGATTTGATGGCCTGACGCAGTTCACGCTCCATGTTCTTGCGAACTTCGGTGCGGAAACCTTCGATGCCGGTTTCCTTGATACCGAACTGGTTGAAGAACTCTTCGTTCAGTTCTGGCAGCTTGGGCTCGGAAACGGTGTTGACGGTCACGGTGAACTCGGCGGTTTTGCCAGCCAGGTCCAGGTTCTGATAGTCAGCCGGGAAAGTCAGGTTCAGAACGCGCTCTTCGCCGGCTTTGGCGCCAACCAGGCCGTCTTCGAAACCAGGAATCATGCGGTTGGAACCCAGCACCAGCTGAGTACCCTTGGCGGAGCCGCCAGCGAATGCTTCGCCGTCAACCTTGCCTACGAAATCGATGTTCAGCTGGTCTTCGTTCTGGGCAGCACGATCGGCCACTTCAAAACGGGTGTTCTGCTTGCGCAGGATTTCCAGCATGTTGTCCAGGTCGGAGTCAGCAACATCAGCGCTCAGGCGCTCGATGGCGATCGAATCGAAACCGGCAACTTCGAATTCAGGGAACACTTCGAAGATTGCAACGTATTCCAGATCCTTGCCTGCTTCCAGGGACTTGGGCTCGATGGAGGGCGAGCCAGCCGGGTTCAGCTTTTGCTCGACAACGGCTTCGTAGAAGGAAGCCTGGATCACGTCACCTACAGCTTCCTGACGTGCATCAGCACCGAAGCGGCGCTTGATTTCGCTCATTGGCACTTTGCCTGGACGGAAACCAGCGATCTTGGCCTTTTGGGCAGTCTGCTGCAGACGCTTGTTGACCTGGGTCTCGATGCGCTCGGCCGGCACGGTGATGCTCATGCGGCGCTCAAGAGCAGAAGTATTTTCAACAGAAACTTGCATGGATATTCCTCGTTGCACAGACGTTAGCTGGCCGTTTCCGACCCCAGAATCAAGGGCATGCATTCTAGTGGGTCAAACTCAAGAAGTCACCCTACTGAAAACGGGTAAAAAAACAGCAGGCAATTTATAGGTGCGAATGCACGAGTGCAGCTCGCCCCGGTGGCAAATACATCCCATCATGCCAGGGCTCTGCGCCAACCCTTCTATATATAGAAGCGGTTGCCAATCATCTCCCTGACAACCAACCCTGCGGACAAGGCCGGCAAGCAGTGCGGCATCATCGCGAAACATAAATACGACGAAACGCCCTGCCCTGCAGCCCAGCACCTGCGACCGCGTTGAAACTCAAACCGCTGAAACAAAAAAGGCGCCAGACTATTAATCTGGCGCCTTTCGAAATATGGGGTGGACGAAGGGGATCGAACCCTCGACAACGGGAGTCACAATCCCGTGCTCTACCAACTGAGCTACGCCCACCATATTGCGTGACCAAAAAGCCCGTCAATAAGGCTATTTGTTGAGCTTCGCGTCGACCCGCAGGCCTTCACGAAACTTTATTTGGTGCGGATGAAGAGACTCGAACTCTTACACCTTGCGGCGCTGGAACCTAAATCCAGTGTGTCTACCAATTCCACCACATCCGCGCTTGAAGCTTTTAAAGCAAAGGCGCCAGACTATTAATCTGGCGCCTTTTTAAATATGGGGTGGACGAAGGGGATCGAACCCTCGACAACGGGAGTCACAATCCCGTGCTCTACCAACTGAGCTACGCCCACCATATTGCGCTACTTGTGCCAAAGCTGCCTAATGGCGCACCCGGCAGGACTCGAACCTGCGACCATCCGCTTAGAAGGCGGATGCTCTATCCAGCTGAGCTACGGGCGCCTTATTAATCTGTACTCTTGGAGGATTACAAACTAACCAGTGCTAGGCTGTGCCCGACAAGTGCGACGAATAGTATAGATGGACCCGAAACCCGTCAAATCCTTTTTATAAAAAATTCATTTTATTTAAGGGGTTAGGGGAATTTGCAGACCAAGCGCCTTTGCCCTCACGCCATGGCATGCGAGAATGCGCGCACTTTTCTTCCCCCTCTCGATGGTTAATCACGCGTAATGACTGCACAACTTATCGACGGCAAATCAATCGCCGCCAGCCTGCGCCAGCAGATCGCCAAACGAGTCGCCGAGCGCAGCCAACAAGGCCTGCGCACGCCGGGCCTCGCGGTGATCCTGGTCGGCAGCGATCCTGCCTCTCAGGTTTATGTCTCGCACAAGCGTAAAGACTGTGAAGAGGTCGGCTTTATTTCCAAAGCCTACGACTTGGCTGAAGACACCACCCAACAGGCCCTCACCGACCTGATCGACAGCCTCAACGACGATCCGGCCATCGACGGCATCCTGCTGCAACTGCCATTGCCCGAGCATCTGGACGCGTCGAAATTGCTCGAACGCATCCGCCCGGACAAGGACGTCGACGGTTTCCACCCTTATAACGTCGGCCGCCTGGCCCAGCGTATCCCGCTGCTGCGCCCGTGCACCCCGAAGGGCATCATGACCCTGCTGGAAAGCACCGGCGTCGATCTGTATGGCCTGGATGCCGTCGTCGTCGGCGCCTCGAACATCGTCGGTCGCCCGATGGCCATGGAACTGCTGCTGGCCGGCTGCACCGTGACCGTGACTCATCGCTTCACCAAGGACCTGGCCGGCCACGTTGGCCGCGCCGACCTGGTGGTCGTCGCCGCCGGCAAGCCGGGCCTGGTCAAGGGTGAGTGGATCAAGGAGGGCGCCATCGTCATCGACGTGGGCATCAACCGCCAGGACGATGGCAAGCTGGTGGGCGACGTGGTGTATGAAACCGCCCTGCCCCGTGCCGGCTGGATCACCCCGGTACCCGGTGGTGTCGGCCCGATGACCCGTGCCTGCCTGCTGGAAAACACCCTGTACGCCGCCGAAACCCTGCACGTCTAATAACCAGCCGTTCTGAAAGAGCCCTGCCTTATCGCAGGGCTTTTTATTGGCCGAAAAAAAGTAGTTTTTTCTTTGTTTTTAAGGGGTTTCATCTGTTTTCAGAAGAACATTCGACAGTTTCTGATCCATACTCCTAAAATGTAACGGCATTTATCAGAAAGTCCGTGCAGAACGGTATATCCCTACTTTTTTTAGCGAGTTCATCCGCGTGAAAATTCATCTTTCCATTGTCAGCCTATTTTTTGCATTGACAGGCACCTTCGCGAGCGCAAGCGAAACCACCACCGCTCCCCGCGACATGTCCACCCTGCACATCGCCTCCGGCAGTGCGATGGTGGTAGACCTGCAGACCAACAAAGTCATCTATGCCAGCAACCCGGATGTCATCGTGCCGATCGCCTCGGTGAGCAAACTGATGACCGGCCTGATCGTGCTGGAAGCCAAGCAGAACATGGATGAATACATCGACATCAACATCAAGGACACGCCAGAGATGAAAGGCGTGTTCTCCCGGGTCAAGATCGGCAGCGAGATGCCGCGCAAGGAGATGTTGCTGATTGCCCTGATGTCCTCGGAAAACCGCGCCGCCGCCAGCCTGGCCCACCACTATCCGGGCGGCTACCCGGCCTTCATCGCAGCGATGAACGCCAAGGCCAAGGCACTGGGCATGACCAGTACCCATTATGTGGAACCTACCGGCCTGTCGATCCATAACGTGTCCACCGCCCGCGACCTGAGCAAGCTGCTGGCCGCCGCACGCAAGTACCCGATGCTCAGCCAGTTGAGCACCACCAAGGAAAAGACCGTCTCGTTCCGCAAACCCAACTACACCCTGGGTTTCTCCAACACTGACCACCTGATCAACCGCGCCAACTGGGACATCAAGCTGACCAAGACCGGCTTTACCAACCAGGCCGGCCATTGCCTGGTACTGGTGACCAGCATGGGTAATCGCCCGGTGTCGCTGGTGATCCTCGATGCCTTCGGCAAATTCACCCACTTTGCCGATGCCGGGCGCATCCGCAGCTGGGTCGAAACCGGCAAGAGCGGCTCGGTGCCAGACGTCGCATTGCGCTACAAGGCTGACAAGAACCTGAAGAACCGCCCACGGGCGAATGTTCAGGTCACCGAGTCCCGCTGATCCGTAAATAGCGACATAAAAAACGGCGCCCTTGAGCGCCGTTTTTTTATTTGGCCTGACTGGCCAGTGCCTTGACTGCTTGGGCCGCCGCCTGTTCCTGGCCCGCCTGCGCGGTGGCGCTGGCAGCCTGCTGCCAGCGCTGGGCGTCGACCTTGACCGGCAACTGGGTGGGCCGCTGAATCAGTACCGCCCACTTGCCGCCGTCTTTCCACGCCGACTCAAACGCACTGAAATCCATCGGCATGCGTCGCGCCAAGCCTGAACGCAGCAGCACCATGCTCTTCTGCTTGTTGTAACCCACCACCACGACATACCGCGGACCGGCCCAGAAGGTCGAGCCCTGGGTGATACGCGCCATCACCGGGTACCCGGCCGCGACCTGTGCCAGCAGCGCCGGCAGCTGATCTTCCAGCGGGTACACCAACATCCCGTATTCACGGGCCAGCACCTGCATGTTGCGTTCAAGGTCCGCTTCAGCGCCCGGCAAATGCAGTGGCTTATCCAATAGCCCCGGTGTAATCACAATGCCTTGTTGAGACAGCATGCTGGCAAGAGCGGCTGGGCCACCGAGGTAAGTCTCACCGCGAAACGCCGGCACGCCCTTGAGCTCGACACTCTCCGGCAGCCCCGGGATGCTCGTGGGTTTTGGATGCGAGGAACAGGCCGCCAGCCCCATGAAACAGGCGGCGACCCACCAGGAGGTTTTAATGTTCGAGGGAAACCGCAACTTCTTCACTCACTTGATCAACGGTCGACGTGGGCCCTGATCATAGGACGCTCCGGGGCGCGGGTATAGCCTTGCAGCGCAGTAAAAGGCCGGCGATAGAGCAAACAAGTTGGACGCACACGACCATTGGTCAATAGCAGGCAACCTGCGGATAGCTAGACTGTCCATTGAGAAGACAGTGTGTGCCCGGCACCGGGCGAAAGGAGGCACTTATGAGCCTGACAACAACGATTCTGCTTTTGATCTGTGGCTGGCTGGCCGTCGCCGCCGCCATGCTGTGGGGCGTGATGCGCGTGACCCGCCGGCACCATCACCCACACGTAAAACCCGCAGCACCCGGCAAGCTGCACAAACCCGCCGGGCACCACGCCTGACGCCTTAGCCAGGCATGCAACTGAAGTCTTCGGTCTGCGCCAATTCCTTGCCGTGGCTATCCTTCAACTCGGCACGCACCGTCGTACCCAGGCTGGATTCCACCAGGGTGTAATGCTCGCCGGCCTTGAAGTTGCCGTAGGTCACATGCCCGCGACAATCCTGCTGGTTATCATCCCCCGCCTCTTCTTCAAACAAGGTGACGTCCAGGCGATGCGCGCCGGGTTTCACTTCGAAGTAGCGGCCATCATTAATGTTTTTACCGTCTACCCGCTCGGCCATCAGGTCGTTGGGTGCCTCCTCTTGCAAGCCGATCCAGGCTTCGCTCGGGTCCGCCTTCGGCATCGGGCCGGCACACGCCGACAACAACAGGACCGCACTCAAGGCCGGGATCAACAACAAGGGTTTAAGAGACATGGCAGAACTCCAAATGGATAAAGAGTGAACAGGCGAAACAGCTCCCGTTCGATCGGTATCCAGCTTGTTACTGTCACCATTGTTGAACAAATGAATACATATGAAAGGATCTTCAGCCGTTAACTAAATCTTCCTTCACCTGGCTGAAAGGTGCGTGTTAGGTGGGTCCGTCAAGACTGCGAGCGTTTGCAATCCAACTCCTTTGGAGGTTACGGCATGCTCGGGCTGGTAAAGACCGCACTGCTCAAGCCCTACACGTTTATCGTGCTGGCAATTTTCATCTGCATCATCGGGCCCATGGCGGCCTTGCGTACCCCCACTGACGTATTTCCCGATATTGGCATCCCCGTCGTTGCGGTGGTTTGGCAGTACAACGGCCTGTCTCCGGACGCCATGGCCGGTCGTGTGATCTACACCTACGAACGCTCCCTGAGTACCACCGTCAACGACATCGAGCACATTGAATCGCAGTCGTTACCCGGCATGGGCATCGTGAAGATTTTCTTCCAGCCCGGCGTGGATATCCGCACCGCCAACGCCCAGGTAACAGCGGTGTCACAAACCGTGCTCAAGCAGATGCCACCGGGCATTACGCCGCCGCTGATCCTCAACTACAGCGCCTCTACGGTGCCGATTCTGCAGATGGCGTTCTCAAGCCCCAGCTTGTCGGAAGCGAAGATCCGCGACCTGGTGCAGAACAACATCCGCTTGCCCCTGAGCGCCCTGCCCGGCCTGGCCATGCCCACGCCAATGGGCGGCAAGCAACGCCAGATCACCCTCGACCTCGACCCACAGGCGCTGGCCGCCAAAGGCCTCTCGGCGCAGGACGTAGGCAACGCCCTGGCCCTGCAGAACCAGATTATCCCGGTGGGTACCGCCAAACTCGGCCCCAACGAATACACGATTTTGCTCAACAACAGCCCGAAGGCGATTGATGAGCTCAACGACTTGCCGATCAAGACAGTCGACGGTGCGATCATCACCATCGGCCAGGTGGCCCACGTGCGTGACGGCTCGCCGCCGCAGACCAACATCGTGCGCGTCGACGGCCACCGTGCGGTGCTGATGCCGGCCCTGAAAAACGGCAGCATCTCCACCCTGTCGATCATCGACGGCATCCGCCAGATGCTGCCGCGCATCAATGAAACCCTGCCGCCGTCGCTGAAGACCTCGCTGCTCGGCGACGCCTCGGTGTTTGTCAAACAGTCGGTGGGCAGCGTGGCCCAGGAAGGCATCATCGCCGCCTTGCTGACCAGTGCGATGATCCTGCTGTTCCTCGGCAGCTGGCGCTCGACCCTCATCATCGCCGCGTCGATTCCCCTCGCGGTACTCTCGGCCATCGCCCTGCTGGCGGCCACCGGGCAAACTCTCAACGTCATGACCCTCGGCGGGCTGGCGTTGGCGGTGGGGATCCTGGTGGACGACGCCACAGTGACCATCGAGAACATCAACTGGCACCTGGAACAAGGCAAGGCGGTGAAGGACGCGATCCTCGACGGCGCGAAGCAAATCGTCGGCCCGGCGTTCGTGTCCCTGCTGTGTATCTGCATCGTGTTTGTGCCGATGTTCATGCTGCAAGGCATCGCCGGCTACCTGTTCCGCCCGATGGCATTGGCGGTGATTTTCGCCATGGCCAGCTCGTTCATTCTGTCGCGAACCCTGGTGCCGACCCTGGCGATGTTCCTGCTCAAGCCGCACGTGCCGGAGCAAGGTGAAGGTCATCACCCGGAAGATGAATTCATCAACCATCACGAGGGCGACCAGCACAAACCGCAGCGCAACGCGGTGCTGCAATCGGTGCTGAATTTCCAGCAGGGTTTTGAGCGTCACTTCTCCAACGTGCGGGACGTTTATCACGGCCTGCTGACCCTCGCCCTGGGCGCACGCAAGCGCTTCATCATCGGCTTCCTGGCGTGCATCCTCGCCTCGTTCCTGTTGCTGCCAAGCCTGGGCCAGGACTTCTTCCCGGCCACCGACGCCGGGGCCATGGCCCTGCACGTGCGCTTGCCGCTGGGCACACGCATCGAAGAGAGCGCGGCGGCCTTTGACCGGATCGAAGCGCGGATTCGCGAGATCGTTCCGGCCGACGAACTGGACACCATCGTCGACAACATCGGCATCCCGCTGAGCGGCATCGACATGGCCTACAGCAGCAGTGGCACCATCGGCCCACAGGACGGCGATATCCAGGTCACCCTGAAAAAGGACCATGCGCCCACCGCCGACTACGTGAAAAAACTGCGTGAAGCGTTGCCCGAAAGCTTCCCCGGCAGCCAGTTCGCATTCCTCCCGGCAGACATCAGCAGCCAGATCCTCAACTTCGGTTCGCCGGCCCCGCTGGACGTGAAAATCTCCGGGCGCAGCGATGAAGAAAACCGCGCCTACGCCATCGAACTGGAACGTCGCCTGAAACACATACCGGGCATTGCCGACCTGCGCATCCAGCAGTCCACCGGCTACCCGTCACTGCAAGTCAACGTGGACCGCATGCGTGCCAACGGCCTGGGCATCACCGAGCGTGACGTAACCAACAGCATGGTTGCGTCCCTGGCCGGCAGCTCGCAAACCGCACCAACGTTCTGGCTCAACCCGGCCAACGGCGTGTCGTATTCGATCGTGGCAGCCACCCCGCAATACCGCCTCGACAGCCTGCCGTCCCTGGAAGCGTTGCCGGTAACCGGTGCCGATGGTCAGTCGCAGATCCTCGGCGGCGTGGCGACCATCTCGCGGGTACAAAGCCCGGCGGTGGTGACCCACTACAACATCGAGCCGACCCTGGACCTGTACGCCAACGTGCAAGGCCGCGACCTCGGCGGCGTCGCCAGCGATGTGCAAAAAGTGCTGAACGACATGGCCCCGATGCGCCCCAAAGGCGCGACCATCAGCCTGCACGGGCAGATCGATGCGCTGCATGAAGCGTTCAACGGCTTGAGCTTCGGCCTGCTCGGTGCGGTGGTGCTGATCTACCTGCTGATCGTGGTCAACTTCCAGTCCTGGACCGACCCGTTCGTGATCATCACCGCACTGCCGGCAGCGCTCGCGGGAATCGTCTGGATGCTGTTCCTCAGCGGCACGTCATTGTCGGTGCCCGCACTCACGGGGGCCATCCTCTGTATGGGCGTGGCCACCGCCAACTCGATCCTGGTGGTGAGCTTCTGCCGAGAGCGCCTGGCCGAACATGGCGATGCACTCAAGGCTGCACTGGAAGCCGGCTACACCCGTTTCCGCCCGGTCTGCATGACCGCCCTGGCGATGATCATCGGCATGTTGCCGCTGGCCTTGTCCGAAGAACAAAACGCGCCGCTGGGACGTGCCGTGATCGGCGGCCTGATCCTCGCCACCACTGCCACTTTGCTGTTTGTACCCGTGGTCTTCAGCCTGGTCCACGGTCGTCACCCTACTCGCGCTGCTGCTGGAGAAACTTCACATGTCGTCTGATCACAAACCCTCGCGCAAGCGTCTGATGCTCATGGGTGTCGGCGGCCTGACACTGGCCGCCCTGTTGGTCGCCAACGGCCTGCACGCCCGTACGATGCATGAAAAATCCGTCACCGCCTGGACCGAAACCGCCGCCGTGCCGCAGGTGCTGGTGTTCCAGCCCAAACAGAACGCGGCCGGCGACACCCTGCGCCTGCCCGCGCATCTGGAAGCCTGGAGCAAGGCACCGATTCATGCGCGGGTCAGCGGTTACCTGAAAGACTGGAAAGTCGACATCGGCAGCCAGGTCAAGGCCGGGCAGATTCTCGCCGAGATCGACAGCCCCGACCTCGACCAGCAAGTGGCGCAAACCCACGCGCGTATGGTGCAGGAACAGGCCAACGCACGACTGGCAGAAACCACTGCCACCCGCTGGAAAAACCTGCTGGACAGCCATTCGGTATCGCGCCAGGAGGCCGATGAAAAAACCTCGAATGCCCTGGCCGCCAAGGCCAACGCCCAGGCCGCCGAGGCTGACTATGCGCGGCTCTCGGCGCTGGAAGACTACAAGACCATCCGCGCGCCATTTGCCGGCGTGATCACCGCACGCAACACCGACATCGGCCAGTTGATCAAGGCTGACAGCGACAGCGATCCGGAACTGTTCGACATCGCCGACACCCACCAACTGCGCCTCTACGTGCCGGTGCCGCAGAACTACGCCGCGGTGATTCATCCCGGGCTGGCCGCCCAACTGACGGTACCCGAGCACCCCGGCGAACACTTCAGCGCGAAGCTGATGGGCGACTCCACCGCCATCGACCGCCGCTCCGGCACCCTGCTCGCACAGTTCGTGGCCGACAACCCGGACGGCAAGTTGCTGCCCGGCGACTACGCCGAAGCCACCCTGGCGATTCCGGCGGATACCCATGGCGTGAGCATCCCGGCCAGCGCCCTGATCTTCCGCGCCGAAGGTACTCAGGTCGCGGTACTGGACGCCAAGAACCACGTGCACCTGCAAGACATCCACATCGGCCTCGACCTCGGCGAGCGCCTGGTGATTGACCAGGGCCTGAAACCCACTGACCGCGTAGTCGACAACCCACCCGACGCACTGCGCGAAGGCGACGCCGTGCAAATGGCCGATGCCGGAGGTGCCCATGCGCCCAAGGCTTAAACCCCTCGCGGCCCTGGTATTGGTGGCACTGCACGGTTGCTCGCTGGCGCCCACCTACAAGGCGCCGACCATCGACCTGCCGGCCAAGTACCGCGAACAGACCAGCGACGGTCCGTGGCACAGCGCACAACCGTCCGACCAACTGGCGCCGAAGTGGTGGCAGCTTTACCAGGACCCGCGCCTGAACGACCTGCAGGAACAACTGCTCAAGGCCAACCCGGACCTGGCCGCAGCGCTGGCGCATTTCGATGCGTCCCAGGCGTATGCCAGCCAACTGCATGCCGGGCTGTTCCCGCAAATAACCGCCAGCGCGCAACCGTTGCGCCAGCGGCAATCGGACAATCGGCCACTGCGGGGTGATACCCAGCCTTCGGTGTACAACAGCAACACGGCGGGGTTTGCGCTGAGCTTCGATCTGGATCTGTGGGGCAAAATCCGCAACCAGGTGGCGGCTGGCGATGCACAGGCCCAAGCCTCCGGGGATGATTTGGCGGTGGCACGCCTGAGCCTGCAGCATCAGTTGGCGACGCTGTACGTGCAGCTCAACGGACTGGATGCCCAGCGCCGGATTCTCAGCAGTTCGCTGGATGATTTTGGCCAGGCGCTGAAACTGACCCGCAGCCGGTACGAGGGGCAGATCGCCTCGGAGCTCGACCTGACCCGGGCGCAGAATCAGCTGGCTGAAGCACAGGCGCAGCTTGACGATGTGCGCGGTCAACGCAATCTCACCGAGCATGCGATTGGTGAATTGGTGGGCGTATCCGCCAGTGAATTCCAGCTGCCGCCGAGCAAGCAATTGATCGCGCTGCCGGGGATTCCGCAACAACTGCCGAGCCACCTGCTGCAACGCCGGCCGGATATCGCGGCAGCCGAGCGACGGGTGTTTGCGGCCAACGCGAATATCGGCGTGGCCAAGGCGGCGTGGTACCCGGATTTCAGTTTGACCGGCTTGATTGGCGGGCAGACCCAAGGTGTGGGCAACTTGTTCTCCGCCGCCAATCGGTATTGGGCGCTGGGGCCGCTGGTGAATCTGCCGATCTTTGATGGCGGCCGGTTGAGCGCCAATGAGCGCCAGGCCAAGGCGGAGTTTGAAGAGGCTTCGGCGCACTATCGCAGCCAGGTGTTAAGAGCCGTGCGTGAGGTGGAAGACAACCTTGGGCAACTGCGCGACTTGCAGCAGGAGGCGATGGACGAACAAGCCGCCGCGAATGCTGCCGAACACACACAGGCACTGGCGATGAACAGTTACCAGGCGGGGGCTGTGAGTTACCTGGATGTGGTGACGGCGCAGACGGCGGCGTTGCAGGCGCAGCGCACATTGCAGGCGGTGCAGACGCGGCAGTTGCAGGCGAGTGTGGGTTTGGTGACGGCGCTGGGCGGCGGCTGGTTGCCTGGGGCGTGAGGTTGCTTCCTACAACCGGGATCACATACGGGAGTTTTGTTGATCCGGACGTCAGGGCGCCAAGTAGGCTCCCACAGCCTCGAGTGCTCGAAGCTTCAAATAATCCGCCTTGATGACCGCGTTGTCGGCATGCACCAAATAAATGGTACCCGGTTGGCTGAATACGTCTTTGGTCATGCCAATCGGCTGCCCGCTGCCAACGTAGAACACCGAATAAAAATAGGACTCGAGCTTCAGAAGCTCGCTTAAAAACAGCTCTTTGGTGAAACAACCCGGCGAACGATTGATTAGGCAGACGTTATAGCTGTGCAGCAACAATTCATAACCTACCTGGGCGTCAAGCAAGCGCTCAAATTGTTCCGGCTCAACGATGGACATAACCGTGGCGCGAATCTGCCCCAGTCCTGTCGTCTGTTCGGATACTTCAGGACGAAGAATTCCGTCGGTGCGCGCTGCGATCTCCACAAGTCTGGGACCTTTTTCGGTCAGCATAACCTCCGCGTGGCTAGGGCCATTTTCAATGCCCAGGCTTCTGACGACCTTGCGGGTGTAGTCGACCAGCAGCTCACACTCAGGCTCGGCAGGGCTGACCAGTTCATCAATGTCGTAAATGACGCTACCGCTGTCCAGCCGCTCCTTTCGGTATCTCACCACTTCAGTGACCATCTGCCTCGCGCCCAGGGAGACCATATTCACAACATATTCCACACCAACCAAATATTCCTGGATCAGGACCTGAGCGTTCCTAATATTGAGTCGATTGGTCGTTCCCAAAACCTTTCCGAAGGCGACCTCACAATCTTGCAAATCATCGCAAATATAAACCCCATCCGCGCCTGCACTATCCAGAGGTTTCAGCACCACGGGAAACCTGCCATGCCCCAGAATCCAGGCCTTGGCCGCATTCCATGACTCAACGATAGCCTGTTGCGCGGCTGGCAGCCCAGCGTCGGCGACACAACGGATCATTTCAAACTTGTTCCTGCGCGCTTGAGTTCGGTTGAATTGGTTGCGATAAGGAAGATTGAGCTGCTCGTTGAGCCAATCAGACAACAACACACCGGTTTCAGCCCCAGCGATGATGTACTGGGGATCGAACGTCGCAACGCGTTCGACCGTCGCTTCCAACTGCTTATTGACGATCAGACATTCATAAATCGAGGCATCGAAACCCATGTAGTAATAATCATCGAGCGTCGCGGACGACGCCACATGGATCAACGTACAGCCTCGCTCACGCAACGCTTTCGCGACAAACTTACCGGATGAAAAACCATCGACTATCACGACTCTGCTCATCTCAATCCCCGCCTTTCGAGATACAGACTTGCGATTGCTCGTCCAGAGAGTAAAAAAATAATGACGCCAACCGCCGTGACACTGGCTGCCGAAAACTCCACTCGTGTGTCGAGATATTGAAGCAGCAGGACAAACACCGGCAGTGTCAGCAGTAACAGCGACACATGGATAGCACTGAGATAATGAATGGTTTTTTGAATCAGATAAATCGGCAGCAAATGGCCAATCACCACTAACGTCAGCATCGGCCAGAACAGCTCAGGGCCCAAGGCAAAACCGACACCCGTCGCGGGAATCAAGACGACACAGGCAATGATCATCACCACATTTCGGACCGCCAGAATTTCATAAACAACCCACTGTCGAGCGAATAGCTTTTTCGAGACGATCGTATACATCACGGTGCCCAACGCGCACACCAGAACGCTGACGATGCCAAGCATTCGCTGCCCGGTAGTGGTGGAAGACACACCACTGTCACCCATGAATGACTTGAACAACATGGCTCCCACGGAAATCAGTACCAGCCAGGAAATCAATGTATCCGCCAACGCGGTTTTAACTCTGTTTTTATCAAGAGCAGAGAGGATGAGCGTTAGCGCCGGCCCGCATGCCACTGAGGCCACGCCGACAACGGCAGGTTCCAGATAACGGAGTGCGTAGAATAGGCCGCCCCAGTTCAATAGAACTGCAACATTGACTAAAAAAACTAACAATATGTTTTCGCACAGTTTTAAGATAAGTTTTTTGTTACTTCGCAAGAGCGTAAAACTTAGAAAAAACGCTCCTGAAAAACTGAAGCAGTAAAAAATGACTACCAAGGGATTTATCATTTGGGTAACAAAAGCCACATACACGTCAAATGCAGCACTGATAAAGCAAAAAATCAGCCCAAGCACCATTCCACGCCGCATCAAGCTACTCATTTAAATCACCAGATGGTGTGCAACCTTGACGGGCTTCGAATTGCTTCATCGTCTTGATGCCATCTAAAATCCGCATCAGTCAATCACCTCAACACCTCCAGCCCTCACATTGATTTTTATTATAGTTTTTACCAAAATCCCAGTTTTCTCAAACACTTCCCCGATTCCTCCGCTGCCTACTTTTTCTACTGCACAGATAACACCTAAAACTTCCCCACCACTTGCTCTAACGGCGTCAACCAATGAAACAATCGTCCCCCCGGTACTCAACGTATCATCAACGATGACAACTCGATCATCGCGACCTATTCCGTTGAGATATAGTTTCCCGTCAAAGTATTCTGAACTAATATCCACAACCTGCTCATTTAGACAACCGAGGCTATAGGGATACCAGCGCGCCATCGCAAGAGGAATGCCAGTCAATAACGAAACCGCTGTGGCGAGAGGTGCCCCTTTATCCTCCTCAGTAACAATTTTAGTAGCAGTCAGATCCATAAGCCTAATTGACCTCTGAGCGACTTCCATCAAAACTTGTGGCCGCAGCGCGGGAATCTGATCCGCAAACTCATTAACCGTAGTCAATGCTTTTCCAGAATTCACAACATCGGCGTTCCTATAAACATCTTCAAGTAACATTTTTTCAATCCTCCCTGTATTCTGGATAAATACCATCCCAGCGACTTCTATATTTCCACGCACTATCAAAAAATAGAGTCACGATATTTTGATTGTTACACTCCCGAATAATCTCGTCACAGACCAATAAATTTGCGCCGCAAGTTGGTCCAATCTGGATACCCGAATCAACGATAAATTGCTTCATGCGCTGCCAAGACCGGGCGCCATCCACTAACCTCACCTCATCTACAAGTTCAGGTATCGTATTAATGGATAATACTCCAGCCCCCAGCCCCATAAGATTATGAGGACGATGCTTAAAAGCCGTATTTTTCTTCATCGCGTAGAGAGGTGCCGAACTTTTGACCTCTATACCTATAGCTTTAATTTCTTTGTATTCTCGTTTCAACACTTCTGCAATACCGGAAAACGTTCCCCCTGTACCGATGGAGCATATGAAAAAGTCAGGTATGACATTCATCTTTTTTAGTGCATTGACGATTTCTTCGCCACAGCCGTGCCATGCCTCTTTATTTAGTAGCGTATTGGACTGATCCAGAAAGTAGGTATTTCCTTCTAGTGCTTCTGAGGAAAACTTTTTGGCCATCGTAGCCGCTCCAGCTAAAAACTCTTCTTTTGGAGTTTCGGTTATTTGTGCCCCATAAGATAAAATTTGTGCTTTGCGTTCCTGCGTCATGCCCTCTGGCATAAAAACTCTTATTGAATAACCTTTTTCTCTGCCTATCCATGCGAGCGCGGCACCTCCGTTCCCTGTGGAACTATCCACCAGTATCATGCCAGGTTGAATAACCCCCGATGCCTCTAGCTTGGTAATGATACTCAAGTAGGTTCTATCCTTATGACTGCCCGACGGGTTCATAAACTCGCACTTTGAAAACACCCGATTTCCGCTGTCGCTTTTAACCTCCACAAGTGGCGTATCTCCTATATCACCTAGCTTCATTATTCCTCCTTTAACCCAAGCATTTATTCCGATGCATTTGACCCTATCAAAACATTGCAAAAGTAAATAGCTAGCAAAACGGTTAGGTGCTTGCAAAAAAAACTAACACCTTCAGGTAGCACCGATAACGGAAAAATGAAAAAGGGAACTTTCACACAAGCTGCTCGGATGTGGCCTTCATACTATTTAACCCATTATCTGCAGTTACCAGTATCCACTGGGCTCTGGGCTCTGGGGTCCTTGGTAAACCTGCCGATCTTCGACGGCGGGCGCCTGAGTGCCAAGCCAAGGCCGAATTTGAAGAGGCCTCGGCCCACTACCTCAGCCAGGTTTTACGCGCCGTGCGCAAGGTTAAAGATAACTAGGGGCAACTGCCGGATTTGCAGCAGAAAGCGCTGGATGAACAGTTATCTGGCGGGGGCTCTGAGTTATCTGGATGTGGTGACGGCGCAGACCGCAGCGTTGCAG
The DNA here is from genome assembly GCF_013385475.1 of Pseudomonas sp. G5001. Taxonomy (NCBI): domain Bacteria; kingdom Pseudomonadati; phylum Pseudomonadota; class Gammaproteobacteria; order Pseudomonadales; family Pseudomonadaceae; genus Pseudomonas; species Pseudomonas sp. G5001. The sequence goes on along the minus strand of NZ_JACAPZ010000012.1, from coordinate 81,365 downwards.
GCGCAGCGCACGTTGCAAGCGGTGCAAACGCGGCAGTTGCAGGCAAGTGTAGGCTTGGTGACGGCGCTGGGCGGCGGTTGGAAGCCTGACGCCTGATACAAATCTCGAGCCCACCCTGGATCAAATGTGGGAGCTGGCTTGCCTGCGATAGCGGAGTGTCAGGCACTGCAACTGTGTCTGAAACACCGCTATCGCGGGCAAGCCCGGCTCCCACATTTGAGAGGAGTGAAGCCTGTCGACTCAGGCAGCCAGTTTGCCGCTGGCGATTGCCACCGAAGCTGCCACCATCGCCCTCAGCAACACCGCACACCCCGCCGCCAAATCATCCGGCGCCGCGTTCTCGATTTCGTTATGGCTGATGCCACCTTCACACGGCACAAAGATCATCCCCGCGGGCCCCAGTTCCGCGACGAAAATCGCGTCATGCCCTGCCCCGCTCACGATATCCATGTTGGACAACCCCAACCCATTGGCCGCATCACGCACGGCATCCACGCAGCCTTTGTCGAAGTACAGCGGCGGGAAGTCAGCGGTGGGTGTCATCTCGAATGTGAGGCCGTGCTTGGCGCAGGTCTCGTCGATCACCTTGCGCACCTGGGCAATCATCGAATCCAGCCGCGCCGGTTCCAGATGGCGGAAGTCCAGGGTCATGCGCACTTCGCCAGGAATGACGTTGCGTGAGCCCGGATACGCTTGCAGGCAACCGACGGTGCCGCAGGCGTGAGGCTGATGACCCAACGCCGCCGCGTTAACTGCAGCCACCACGGCCGCGGCACCGACCAGGGCATCCTTGCGCAGGTGCATCGGGGTCGGCCCCGCATGCGCCTCGACACCCCGCAGTTTCAGGTCGAACCATTTCTGGCCAAGGGCGCCCAGCACCACACCGATGGTTTTCTTTTCATCCTCAAGAATCGGACCTTGCTCGATATGTGCTTCGAAATATGCGCCCACCTTGTGCCCGCTCACCGGGCGTGATCCGGCATACCCAATGGCATTCAGCGCATCGCCCACGGTCACGCCGTCGGCATCCGTCTTGGCCAGCGTGTCGGCCAGGGTGAATTTCTCGGCAAACACCCCGGAGCCCATCATGCATGGAGGAAAGCGCGAGCCTTCTTCGTTGGTCCACACCACCACTTCCAGCGGCGCTTCGGTTTCCACCTTCAGGTCATTGAGGGTGCGCAATACCTCAACGCCCGCCAGCACGCCAAAACAGCCATCAAACTTGCCGCCGGTGGGCTGGGTGTCGATATGGCTGCCGGTCATCACCGGCGGCAACTGGGGATTGCGCCCCGGCCGGCGGGCGAAGATATTGCCGACGCCATCGATGGTCACGGTACAGCCCGCTTCCTCGCACCACTTCACAAACAGGTCGCGGGCCTGGCGATCGAGGTCGGTCAGGGCCAGGCGGCACACACCGCCCTTGGGGGTGGCGCCGAGCTTGGCGAGTTCCATCAGAGACAGCCACAGACGATCGCGGTTGATGTGCTGATGGGTGGATTGCAGAACGTCTATGGCAGCGTTCATGGGGATCTCCTCAGGCAGTAGTTCTTATGAATTTGACCAGACTCTCACTGGAGGACTGCGATCAAAAATGTGGGAGCGGGCTTGCTCGCGAAGGCGGTGATTCAGCTAACACATCTGGCGACTGGCACACCGTATTCGCGAGCAAGCCCGCTCCCACATTTGATTGCATTCCACATCGATTAAAGCGGTGTTTTCACCGCGACCACACGAGCCCCGCGTTTCATGCAGAGGGCGTAATACAACAGGCCACCGAGCGCCGAGCCGGTGAACCAGCCATAGCTGTAGAACCAGCTGAACGCGTCGCTGCCCAGGGACAGCAACGTCAACACCACCGGCACGCCAAACGCCAGGAAGCCATGCCAGTTCCACGCCGGGTACACGTCATCGCGATACAAACCGGCGAGGTCCAGTTGCTGTTTCTTGATGATGAAATAGTCCACCACCATGATCCCGGCGATCGGCCCCAAGAGGCTTGAGTAACCCAGCAACCAGTTGGAATAGACGGTTTCCAGGCTCACGTCGGAGATGATCAGCCCGAGCTTTTTCAGCAGCTCATGGGCCATCAACGCCAGGCCCACCAGGCCGGTGAGCACCACCGCCGTGGTGCGGTTGATCAGCTTGGGGGCGATGTTCTGGAAGTCGTTGGTGGGCGAGACGATGTTCGCCGCGGTGTTGGTGGACAAGGTGGCGATGATGATCAGCGCCATCGCCACGGCCACCCACACCGGGCTCTGGATATGGCCGATCAGGGTGACCGGGTCGGAGACGCTGACGCCCACCAGTTTCACCGAGGCGGCGGTCATGATTACGCCGAGGGCGGCGAACAGGAACATGGTCAGCGGCAGGCCGAATATCTGCCCGAGGATCTGGTCTTTCTGACTCTTGGCGTAGCGGCTGAAGTCGGGGATGTTCAATGACAAGGTGGCCCAGAAACCCACCATCGCCGTCAGGCCCGCCATGAAGTAGCCGGTGAGGCTGGCGCCTTCGGGACGTTTGGGCGGGATGGCCATCAGCTCGGTCAGCGACACATTCGGCAGCGCCCACACCAGCAGCCCGATACCCACCGCCACCAGCAGCGGTGCCGACAGGGTTTCCAGCCATTTGATCGACTCGGCGCCACGCAATACCACCCACAGGTTCAGGGTCCAGAAGATCATGAAGCCGATCGCTTCACCGGTGCCGCCAAGGGATTTCCAACCCTCGAAAATCGACCCCAGGAACAGGTGGATCGCCAGGCCGCCAAACATCGTCTGGATACCGAACCAGCCACACGCCACCAGCGCGCGGATCAGGCACGGCACGTTGGAGCCGAGCACGCCGAAGGACGAGCGCAGCAACACCGGAAACGGGATGCCGTACTTGGTACCGGGGAAGGCGTTGAGGGTCAGCGGGATCAGCACCACGATATTGGCCAGCAGGATCGCCATCAGCGCCTCGCCCACCGACAACCCGAAGTACGCGGTGAGCACGCCGCCCAGGGTGTAGGTCGGCACGCACACCGACATGCCGATCCACAGCGCGGTGATATGCCACTTGTTCCAAGTGCGTTCGCGCACCTTGGTCGGTGCCATATCGTGGTTGTAGCGGGGGCTGTCGAGGACGTCGGGGCCGGCGTCGAGTTCGTACAGGCCGTTGCGCTCAATGACTTGCGATCTGTTCTGTTGCATGGCCGCTCCACGGTTTTTTCGAATTATTTTTGCTCATCCCGTGACATGCACGGAATGGCCGGAGTACCTCGTTGACAACATGACATCCGGGACCCGGCCAACCGCCACCGCACTCAATAACCGTGCCGTAAACCGTCAACCTGCCCGCACCGCTTGCATAACTTGCTGATGTTTATCAGCTTTATTGTCTCGACCGGAGAGCCCCTCGTTACTTTCAGCGTTACTCAGGCCAAATAACGCAGAAGTTGTCCGAACCATCAAGACTCAATCTGGTGCAACACAATTATTTTTATTTACCGGCCCCGTCAAGAGGCATGTCTCAAGCGTCTGATTTGCAATAGGAAATGTTGCTCATATTGGGAACCTGTCAAGTGCGTCAAAATGGTGAGAGGCCGCTACATTTTGGTGATTTTGATTTTTTATCGTTAAAAATCAATCACTTAATAAATATATAAGCTTATAAAAAATATTCTTGCTCATTCGAAAAACTCGGGCTAGCTTCTATTCCTGTCACCGCTGACAGGAATTAACTTTCCAGCGGCGCGATGCATGACAACACTTAGAACTGGCACAAGCCGGTCAAGCCTGTGAGGAACTCGACATGTCGCTGTTGATCCGTGGCGCTACCGTTATTACCCATGATGAAAGTTACCGAGCCGATGTTTTATGCGCAGACGGTCTAATCCGCGCCATTGGCACTGATCTGGATATTCCCGCCGGCACCGAGATACTCGACGGCAGCGGTCAATACCTGATGCCCGGCGGCATCGACCCCCATACCCATATGCAGTTGCCCTTCATGGGCACCGTGGCCAGTGAAGATTTTTTCAGTGGCACGGCCGCCGGGTTGGCGGGCGGCACCACGTCGATCATCGACTTCGTGATTCCCAACCCGCAGCAATCCCTGCTGGAAGCCTTCCATCAGTGGCGCGGCTGGGCCGAGAAGTCGGCGTCCGACTACGGCTTTCACGTCGCCATTACCTGGTGGAGCGAGCAGGTCCGCGAGGAAATGGCCGAGTTGGTGAGCCAACACGGCATCAACAGCTTCAAGCATTTCATGGCGTACAAGAACGCGATCATGGCCGCGGACGACACCTTGGTGGCGAGCTTCGAACGCTGCCTGGAACTGGGTGCGGTACCGACGGTGCATGCCGAAAACGGCGAGCTGGTGTATCACCTGCAACGCAAGCTGATGGCCCAGGGCATTACCGGGCCTGAAGCGCATCCGTTGTCGCGGCCTTCGCAGGTGGAAGGTGAAGCCGCCAGCCGGGCGATCAGGATTGCCGAAACCATCGGCACGCCGCTGTACCTGGTGCACGTGTCCACCAAGGAAGCGCTGGATGAAATCACCTACGCCCGCAGCAAGGGCCAGCCGGTGTACGGCGAAGTATTGGCCGGGCATCTGCTGCTGGACGACAGCGTGTATCAACACCCCGACTGGCAGACCGCCGCCGGCTATGTGATGAGCCCGCCCTTCCGCCCGCGCGGGCATCAGGAGGCACTGTGGCATGGCCTGCAATCGGGCAACCTGCACACCACCGCCACCGACCATTGCTGCTTCTGCGCCGAGCAAAAAGCCGCCGGGCGGGATGACTTCAGCAAAATTCCCAATGGCACTGCCGGTATCGAAGACCGCATGGCGCTGTTGTGGGATGAGGGCGTGAACACTGGGCGCTTGTCGATGCAGGAATTCGTTGCGCTGACGTCTACCAACACCGCGAAGATCTTCAACCTGTATCCACGCAAAGGAGCGATCCGCGTGGGGGCCGATGCTGACCTGGTGCTGTGGGACCCGCAAGGCACACGGACCATTTCCGCGAAGACTCACCACCAGAAAGTCGACTTCAACATCTTCGAAGGCAAGACCGTGCGCGGCGTGCCGAGCCATACCATCAGCCAGGGCAAGCTGGTCTGGGCGGATGGGGATTTGCGCGCCGAACGGGGTGCGGGTCGGTATATCGAACGGCCGACGTATCCGCCGGTGTTTGAGCAGTTGAGCAAGCGGGCGGAGCGTTCCAGGCCGGTTGCTGTGAAACGCTGAGGCCGCCATTCGCGAGCAAGCCCGCTCCCACATTCGCCCCCATTCCAACAGGATAAATGCAGTCGAATGTGGGAGCGGGCTTGCTCGCGAAGAGGCCGGTACCGGCAACAAAAAAACCACTGCCCACCAGAGGCAGCACCTCAAAAACCGTGAGGCCAATACCGTGATCCAGACCCTGAACCATCTTCCCCACCCCCATGAAGATGCGGCGGCCCTCGCCGCGCATTTCACCGACCTGGCGCCGCCGCTCAATGCCCGGCAAGCCCAACTGGAAGCCTCGCGCTGCCTCTACTGCTACGACGCGCCGTGCGTTAACGCGTGCCCCAGCGAGATCGATATCCCGTCGTTCATCCGCAATATCCACACGGAGAACGTCCAGGGCGCCGCACAGAAGATTCTCTCGGCGAATATCCTCGGCGGCAGTTGCGCCCGGGTCTGCCCGACGGAAATCCTCTGCCAGCAAGCCTGCGTGCGCAACAACGCCGAGGAATGCGCCCCGGTACTGATCGGCCTGTTGCAGCGTTACGCGGTGGACAACGCGCACTTCAGCGAACACCCGTTCCAGCGCGCCGCACCCACCGGCAAGCGCATCGCGGTGGTCGGCGCCGGGCCTGCGGGGTTGTCCTGCGCCCATCGCAGCGCCTTGCACGGCCATGACGTGGTGATTTTCGAAGCCCGGGAAAAAGCCGGCGGCCTGAATGAATACGGGATCGCCAAGTACAAGCTGGTGGATGACTTCGCGCAAAAGGAACTGGATTTCCTCCTGCAAATTGGCGGCATCGAGATCCGTCACGGCCAGCGTCTGGGCGACAACCTGACCTTGAGCGAACTGCACCAGCAGTTCGATGCAGTGTTCCTCGGCCTTGGCCTGGCTGCCAGCAAACAGCTCGGCCTGCCACACGAAGACGCCCCCGGCCTGCTCGCCGCCACCGACTACATCCGTGAACTGCGCCAGGCCGACGACCTCAGTCAACTGCCCCTGGCCGACCGTTGCATCGTGCTCGGCGCCGGCAACACGGCCATCGACATGGCGGTGCAAATGGCCCGCCTCGGTGCTCGCGACGTCAACCTGGTGTATCGCCGTGGCCTGGCTGAAATGGGCGCCACCGGCCATGAGCAGGACATCGCCAAGGCCAACCAGGTACGCCTGCTGACCTGGGCCCAGCCCGAAGAAGTATTGCTCGACGACCAGGGCCATGTGCGCGGCATGCGTTTCGCCCGCACCCGCATGGTCGATGGCCGCCTGCAAGCCACCGGCGAGACCTTCGAACTGGCCGCCGACGCGATCTTCAAGGCCATCGGCCAAGGCTTCGACGACGAGGCGCTGCACGACCCGCTGGCCCACCAACTGCAACGCCAGGGCGATCGGATCTTCGTCAACGAACAGCTGCGCACCAGCATCCCCGGTGTGTACGCCGGCGGCGATTGCGTCAGCCTCGGCCAGGACCTCACCGTCCAGGCCGTGCAACACGGCAAGCTGGCCGCGCAAGCCATGCACGCTCAACTCATGCTGAATGTGGAGGCTGCGTAATGGCCGATCTCTCGATTGTATTCGCCGGCATCAAAGCCCCCAATCCGTTCTGGCTGGCCTCCGCGCCGCCTACCGACAAGGCCTACAACGTGGTCCGCGCCTTTGAAGCAGGCTGGGGCGGCGTGGTCTGGAAAACCCTCGGCGAAGACCCGGCCGCGGTCAACGTCTCATCGCGCTACTCGGCGCACTTTGGCGCCAACCGTGAAGTGCTCGGCATCAACAATATCGAGCTGATTACCGATAGGTCCCTGGAGATCAACCTGCGGGAAATCACCCAGGTGAAAAAGGACTGGCCGGACCGCGCGCTGATCGTGTCATTGATGGTGCCGTGTGTTGAGGAGTCGTGGAAACACATCCTGCCACTGGTGGAAGCCACCGGCTGCGACGGCATCGAGCTGAACTTCGGCTGCCCCCACGGCATGCCGGAACGCGGCATGGGCGCGGCGGTGGGCCAGGTGCCGGAGTATGTGGAACAGGTGACGCGCTGGTGCAAGACCTATTGCTCGCTGCCGGTGATCGTCAAGCTCACGCCGAACATCACCGACATACGCGTGGCGGCGCGGGCAGCGTATCGCGGGGGCGCGGATGCGGTGTCGCTGATCAACACCATCAACTCCATCACCAGTGTCGACCTGGAGCGCATGGTCGCCCTGCCGATGGTCGGCACCCAAAGCACCCACGGGGGTTACTGCGGCTCGGCGGTGAAACCCATCGCGCTGAACATGGTGGCGGAGATTGCCCGGGACCCACAGACACAAGGCTTGCCGATCTGCGGGATTGGCGGGATTGGCAACTGGCGCGATGCAGCGGAATTCGTCGCGCTGGGCTGCGGCGCGGTGCAGGTGTGCACGGCGGCGATGCTGCATGGGTTTCGGATTGTCGAAGAAATGAAGGACGGGCTGTCGCGGTGGATGGACAGCCAGGGTTACAGCAGCCTGCAGGAATTTTCCGGGCGGGCGGTGGGCAATACGACGGATTGGAAGTACCTGGATATCAATTATCAGGTGATCGCCAAAATTGACCAGGCGGCATGTATTGGCTGTGGGCGTTGCCATATTGCCTGTGAAGACACGTCGCACCAGGCGATTGCCAGCTTGAAGCAGGCGGATGGGACACATAAATACGAAGTGATCGATGATGAGTGCGTGGGGTGCAACCTGTGCCAGATCACCTGCCCGGTGGCGGACTGTATCGAGATGGTGCCGGTGGATACCGGGAAGCCGTTTTTGAACTGGACGCAGGATCCGAGGAACCCCTACCGCGAGGCGGTGTAGCCTGAATGATCGTTCCCACGCTCCGCGTGGGAATGCATCCGTTGACGCTCCGCGTCACGACCTTAAGAGCGGACGCAGAGCGTCCACGGCGGCACTCCCACGCGGAGCGTGGGAACGATCTAGGGCTCCAACCCAATCCCCCGCAGGATCACACTCGTCACCGTCTGCACCGCCCGCTCAAACTGCATGTCCGACAACGGCTGATGGTCATTCAGGATCTTCACCTGATGATCAAAGTCGGCATAGTGCTGGGTCGACGCCCAGATCATATACAGCAGGCTCGACGGCTCCACCGGCAAAATCCGCTTGTCCTCCACCCACTGGCGAATCTTCGCTTCCTTCATCTTGGCCCAGTCATACAGGCTCACATCCAGCGCCTCCCCCAGGGTTGGCGCGCCGTGGATGATTTCATTCGCCCAGACTTTCGAACCATAAGGCCGGCTGCGGGAATGTTGCATCTTGGCGCGGATGTAGCTACTGAGCACCACCCGCGGGTCGTCGAACATCTCGAAGCACAAGGCGTCCTGCTTCCACACCTCCAGCAGGTCGAACAACACCGCGCTGTACAGCTCGCTCTTGGTACTGAAGTAGTAATGCAGGTTGGAGCGCGGCAGTTGCACTTCTTCAGCGATGTCGGCCATGGCGGTGCTGCCATAGCCCTTCTCGGCGAAGACCTTTTCAGCCGCCAGCAGAATCTTTTCGACGTTGACCCGACGAATACCGATCTTGTGATTGCCCATAAGGGCTCCCTGACAACAACATGGCTTCAAGACTACCATCCGCTCTAGATCGCGGCGACACGCCACTGTGAAACTTCGTACAAGAACCTTCCCCGCCGATAGCGGATTGGTTAGCATCGCCATCCCCTCGAAGGATCATCCCCCATGACTATTCGACAGCGAAGCGCGTGCGACGACCCGGTGCTGGGTGCACTGTGGGAACGCTCGGTGCGCGCCACCCATGACTTTCTCAGCGAAGACGACATCCAGCGCCTGCTGCCCCTGGTACGCGACTGCTACCTGCCGATGCCCGCACTTGAAGTGTGGGTGTACGAAGATACCCAAGGCATTGGCGGCTTCGTCGGCACCGGCGGCAATAATGTCGAGATGCTGTTTATCGACCCGAACCGACGCGGCCAGGGCATCGGTCGCCAGTTGCTGGACTTCGTACGCGCCCGCCACGACACCCTGCGGGTCGACGTGAACGAGCAGAATCCACAGGCCGTGGGTTTCTACCTGCACTATGGTTTTATCCAGACCGGCCGCTCGCCCGTCGATGGCGAAGGCAAGCCCTTCCCCTTGTTGCACATGGCACTACCGAACGACTGACTCTCACCTGAAGGTATTGAACAATGTTGATCAAGAAGACCCTCACCACCGTTGCCCTGCTCGCTTCCCTGCTGGGCGCCTCGGCCGCGTTTGCCCACGCCCACCTGAAAAGCTCGGAGCCTGCCGCCGACAGCAGCGTCGCCGCGCCCAAGGACCTGCGCCTGACGTTCAGCGAAGGCGTTGAAGCGACCTTCACCAAGGTATCCCTGAGCAAGGACGGCACCGAAGTCGCGATCAAGGGCCTGGAAACCCCGGACGCCGACAAGAAAGTATTGGTGGTGACACCGGCCGCACCCTTGGCCGCCGGCACCTACAAAGTGGTGTGGAACGCGGTCTCGGTGGATACCCACAAGAGCAACGGTGAATACAGCTTCAAGGTCGGCCAGTAATCCATGGCCACCCTGCTGGTGCTGTGCCGTTTCCTGCATTTCATCGTCGTGCTGTTGATGTTCGGGGCCTGTGTGTTCAGGCCCTGGCTGCTGGGCGCGGGACCGCAACCGGTGCTGGACCGCCAACTGTCGCGCATCACCCAAGGGTTGGCGTGGCTGGCATTGGTGTCGGGGGTGGCGTGGCTGCTGTTGATTAGCGCGAGCATGGCCGGTGTCGGCCTGGGCGCGCTGGAATGGTCGACCGTGCAGTTGGTGCTGGGCAAAACCTTCTTCGGCCAGGTCTGGACCTGGCACTTGCTACTGAACGTGCTGCTGGTTCTGGGCCTGATGACGCCGTGGAAAGCGTTGCGCCTGCCGCTCTGTGCATTGCTGCTGGCGACACTGGCACCGGTGGGCCATGGCGCCATGCTCAATGGCATGGCCGGACAGTTGCTGATCCTCAATCAGGTGGTGCACCTGGTGTGTGTCGGTGCCTGGCTGGGCGGCCTGCTCCTGCTGGTGTTGATCCTCAGGCAATCGCCCCGCTATCCGTTGGAACCGATCCTCAAGCGCTTCAGTGGCATCGGTTATGGCCTGGTGACAGGGCTGCTGGTGACCGGATTGATCAACGTGCGGGTGCTCACCGGGCAGTTCTGGCCGACGCCCTTGTTCACAGGGTTCGCCCTGATCCTGTTGATCAAGGTGCTGCTGGTGTTCGGCATGCTCGCCCTGGCGCTGCTGAACCGCCTGCGGATTCACAACTGTGAGCAGCGGCTGCCTGCCTTGAAGGCCAGCGTGATGATTGAATGGTTACTAGGTGTTTCAGCGGTAGCCGCCGTTTCGCTGCTTGGCACCTTGCCGCCCATGGTTGCAGCGGGATAACTCCTCCCCCACTGACTCCCTTCACGCAGGGAGTCATCGTATAACTTTCGATTGACAACCCCCTGAAACCTCGCAAATATCGCTCCCAATGTTGTACGACAACGTATAACAAAAAATAAAAACAACAAGAAGACAAGGGAGCGTCACTGTGAGCCAACACGTCCGCCATTTCTCCGGCACCACCCGTTTTGCCGCCATCGGTTTGAGCAGCCTGGCCTTTACCCTCCCCGCCACCGCCTCGGCAGAAGGCTTCATCGATGACGCCACCGCCACGCTCAACCTGCGCAACGCCTACTTCAACCGCAACTTCACCAACCCCGCCTACCCCCAGGGCAAGGCCGAGGAGTGGACGCAAAACTTCATTCTCGATGCCAGGTCCGGCTTCACTCAAGGCACCGTCGGTTTCGGCCTGGACGTGCTGGGCCTGTACTCGCAGAAACTCGACGGCGGCAAAGGTACCGCCGGCACCCAACTGCTGCCGACCCGCAGCGATGGCCGCCCTGCCGATAACTTCGGGCGCCTGGGCGTGGCGCTGAAAACCAAGCTGTCGAACACCGAATTGAAAGTCGGCGAATGGATGCCGGTACTGCCGATCCTGCGCTCGGATGACGGCCGCTCACTGCCGCAAACGTTCCGCGGCGGCCAGGTAACGTCCAGGGAAATCGCCGGCCTGACCTTGTATGGCGGCCAGTTTCGCGGCAACAGCCCGCGCAACGACGCGAGCATGGATGACATGTTTCTCAACGGCAAAGCCGCATCCACCTCGGACCGCTTCAACTTCGGCGGCGGCGAATACACCTTCAACGACAAGCGCACCCAGGTTGGCGTGTGGTACGCCGAACTCAGTGACATCTACCAGCAACAGTATTTCAACCTGACCCACAGCCAGCCCGTGGGCGACTGGACCCTGGGCGCCAACCTCGGGTTCTTCACCGGCAAGGAAGACGGCAAGGCCCTGGCCGGCGACCTCGACAACAAAACCGCGTTCGCCCTGCTCTCGGCCAAATACAAAGGCAACAGCTTCTATATCGGCCTGCAGAAACTCAGCGGCGACAGCGCCTGGATGCGGGTCAACGGCACCAGCGGCGGCACCCTGGCCAACGACAGCTACAACGCCAGCTACGACAACGCCAAGGAAAAGTCCTGGCAGGTGCGGCACGACTTCAACTTCGTGGTAATGGGCATTCCCGGGTTGACCATGATGAACCGCTACATCAGTGGCGATAACGTGCACACCGGGGCGATCACCAATGGCAAGGAGTGGGGCCGTGAGTCGGAGCTGGCCTACACGGTACAAAGCGGTCCACTGCGGGACCTGAATGTGCGCTGGCGCAACGCAACGATGCGCCGGGATTTCAGTACCAACGAGTTTGATGAGAACCGGATATTCATCAGTTACCCGCTGTCGTTGTTATAGCGGTTTACAAACAACCGGAAAGGTTTTTGTGGCAAGGGAGATTGCTGTGGCGAGGGAGCTTGCTCCCGCTGGGCTGCGCAGCGGCCCCAAAATCTTGGGAGCGCTTCGCACTCCAGCGGGAGCAAGCTCCCTCACCACAGCAAGCTCCCTCGCCACAGTAAGCCCTCTTGCCACAGCAAGCTCCCTCGCCACAGGACAGCGATGAGCCTCTATCAACTTCGACCAATAGTGCGTTGACAAGTGTAGGAAACCCTAAGGATACTTCGGATCAGTCATACGACAACCTACAACAATAACGGGATCACCATGACCACCACAACCGCCCCTACCCCGTTCAACCGCTTGCTGCTCACCGGTGCCGCCGGTGGCCTGGGCAAAGTCTTGCGCGAACGCCTGCGTCCTTACGCCAAGGTACTGCGCCTGTCGGATATCGCCGACATGGCCCCGGCCGCTGACGACAGCGAAGAAGTATTGCCTTGCGATCTTTCCGACAAACAAGCCGTGCACCAACTGGTGGAAGGCGTCGATGCGATCCTGCATTTCGGCGGCGTATCGGTGGAACGCTCGTTCGAGGAAGTGCTGGGCGCGAACATCTGCGGGATCTTCCACATCTATGAAGCGGCGCGTCGCCATGGGGTCAAGCGCGTCATCTTCGCCAGCTCCAACCACGTGATCGGCTTCTACAAGCAGGACGAAGCCCTCGACGCCCACTCCCCGCGCCGCCCCGACAGTTACTACGGGCTGTCCAAATCCTACGGCGAGGACATGGCCAGTTTCTACTTCGATCGCTACGGCATCGAGACCGTGAGCATCCGCATCGGCTCCTCGTTCCCGGAACCCCAGAACCGCCGGATGATGCACACCTGGCTGAGCTTCGACGACCTCACCCAACTGCTCGAACGCTCGCTGTACACACCGAATGTCGGGCATACCGTGGTCTACGGCATGTCGGATAACCTCGATGTGTGGTGGGACAACCGCTTCGCCGCGCACCTGGGCTTCACCCCGCGGGACTCTTCCGAAGTATTCCGCAAACAGGTGGAAGCCCAGCCGATGCCCGCTGCCGACGACCCGGCGCGGGTGTACCAGGGTGGCGCGTTTTGCGCCGCCGGCCCGTTCGGTGACTGACCACAGACCAACCCAAGGGAATGAGTGGCCATGCAAGCAGAACTGATTGTCGACGCCCGCAACGCCGTGGGTGAATGCCCGGTGTGGGTACCCGGGGAAAACGCCCTGTACTGGGTGGATATTCCCACAGGCGAACTGCAACGCTGGAACGCCACCAGCGGCCAGGCGCAGGCCTGGAAAGCTCCGCAGATGCTCGCCTGCATCGCCCGCACCTCGGCGGGCGATTGGGTTGCGGGCATGCAAACCGGGTTTTTCCGGCTGACGCCCCACAACGATGGCAGGCTCGACACTGCGCCCCTGGCCAGCGTCGAGCACGCCCGCCCGGACATGCGCCTGAACGATGGCCGCTGTGATCGCCAGGGCCGGTTCTGGGCCGGCAGCATGGTGCTGAACATGGCCGAGAATGCGGCCGACGGTGCACTGTACCGCTACGAAACAGGCCGGGCGGTTCACACCGCACTCAACGGTTTCATCACCCCCAACGGCCTGGCCTTCAGCCCGGACGGGCGCACGATGTACCTCTCGGATTCGCACCCGTTGGTCCAGCAGGTCTGGGCCTTCGACTACGACATCGACAGCGGCACGCCGTCCAATCGGCGGCTGTTTGTGGATATGCACCAGTTCCTCGGCCGCCCCGACGGAGCCGCCGTGGATGCCGAAGGTTGCTACTGGATCTGCGCCAACGATGCCGGGCTGGTCCACCGCTTTACCCCCGACGGCCGTCTCGACCGCTCACTGGCCGTGCCGGTGAAAAAACCCACCATGTGCGCCTTCGGTGGCAACCGCCTGGACACCCTGTTCGTCACCTCGATCCGCGACGACCACAGTGCCCAGTCGCTGGCCGGCGGCGTGTTTGCCCTCAACCCCGGGGTCACCGGATTGCCGGAGCCGACCTTCATCCTCTAGCTGCATCGCTGTGCCTTGAATAAAACAATAACAAGACTGGAGAGACACCCCATGGACTTCAAACGCACTTTGCTCCTCGCCGCACTCCCCTTCACCTTCGTCTTCGCCGGTGCCGCCCACGCGCTGGAAATCAAATTCGCCGACATCCACCCCGCCGGCTACCCCACCGTCGTCGCCGAAGAACAGCTGGGTAAAACCCTGGTGGCCCAAAGCAACGGCGGCCTGACCTTCAAGATGTTCCCCGGCGGCGTGCTGGGCTCGGAAAAGGAAGTGGTGGAACAGGCCCAGGTCGGCGCGATCCAGATGGCCCGGGTCAGCCTCGGCATCGTCGGCCCGGTGGTGCCGGACGTGAACGTGTTCAACATGCCGTTCGTGTTCCGCGACCAGGTGCATATGCGCAAGGTCATCGACGGCGAGATCGGCGATGAAATCCTCGCCAAGATCACCGACTCCGAATTCAACCTGGTGGCGCTCGCCTGGATGGACGGCGGCACGCGCAACCTCTACACCAAGAAACCGGTGCGCAAGATCGAAGACCTCAAGGGCATGAAGATCCGCGTGCAGGGCAACCCGATCTTCATCGAAACCATCAACGCCATGGGCGGCAACGGCATTGCCATGGACACCGGCGAGATCTTCAGCGCCCTGCAGACCGGCGTGATTGACGGCGCGGAAAACAACCCGCCCACCCTGCTGGAACACAACCACTACCAGAACGCCAAGTTCTACAGCCTGACCGGCCACCTGATTCTGCCCGAGCCCATCGTGATGTCGAAAATCACCTGGAACAAGCTCACCCCCGAGCAACAGGTGCTGGTGAAGAACACCGCCAAGGCCGCGCAGATCCAGGAGCGCGAGCTGTGGGACGCCAAGTCCGCCAGCAGTGAAGCCAAGCTCAAGGCTGCTGGCGTCGAGTTCATCGACATCGACAAAAAACCGTTCTATGAGGCCACCGCTTCGATTCGCGACAAGTACGGCGCGCCTTACGCCGACCTGATCAAGCGCATCGAAGCCGTCGAGTAACCCTCCTTCCCCTCATAGATAAGGCCCGGCGCGGTCGGCATCGACGCGCCCGGTTACGGTGAACGCCATGAAGAATTTACTGCTGCGCATCAACGACCGCATTTACATGAGCTGCATCTGGATCGCCGGCCTCGCCGTTCTTGGCGTCGCGCTGATCATTCCCTGGGGCATCTTCGCCCGCTACGTGCTCGGCACCGGCTCCAGCTGGCCGGAGCCCACCGCTATCCTGCTGATGCTGGTGTTCACCTTTGTCGGCGCCGCCGCCAGTTACCGCGCCGGGGCGCACATGTCGGTGGCCATGGTCACCGACCGCCTGCCGCCCGGCCAACGCCGAATCGTCGGCATCGTCTCACAATTGCTGATGGCAACCATCTGCCTGTTCATGACGATCTGGGGCAGCAAATTGTGCCTGTCGACCTGGAACCAGTTCATGAGCGCCATGCCGACCTTGCGGGTGGGCATCACCTATATGCCGATCCCGATCGGTGGCTTGCTGACCCTGGTTTTTGTGCTGGAAAAACTCCTGCTGGGTGACCAGAGCAATCGTCGGGTCGTGCGCTTCGACCTGGTTGAAGAAAGTGAAGGGGCTGCCTGAATGGACGCATTGATTCTGTTGGGCAGCTTTATCGCCCTGATCCTGATTGGCATGCCGGTGGCCTACGCCCTGGGGCTTTCTGCGCTGATCGGCGCGTGGTGGATCGACATTCCGTTCCAGGCCCTGATGATTCAGGTGGCCGGCGGGGTGAACAAGTTTTCGCTGATGGCGATTCCGTTCTTCGTGCTGGCCGGGGCGATCATGGCCGAGGGCGGCATGTCGCGCCGGCTGGTGGCGTTTGCCGGGGTGCTGGTGGGGTTTGTGCGCGGCGGCCTGTCCCTGGTGAACATCATGGCCTCGACGTTTTTTGGCGCGATCTCCGGCTCGTCGGTGGCCGATACGGCGTCTGTCGGTTCGGTGCTGATTCCGGAAATGGAACGCCAGGGCTATCCCCGTGAATTCGCCACCGCCGTCACCGTGAGCGGCTCGGTACAAGCCTTGCTGACGCCTCCCAGCCACAACTCGGTGCTCTACTCCCTGGCGGCGGGCGGCACCGTGTCCATCGCCTCGCTGTTCATGGCCGGCGTGGTCCCGGGCCTGCTGATGAGCGCCTGCCTGATGGTGCTGTGCCTGATCTTCGCGAAAAAGCGCAACTACCCCAAAGGCGAAGTGATCCCCCTGAAACAGGCACTGAAAATCTGCGCCGATGCACTGTGGGGCCTGATGGCCATGGTGATCATTCTTGGCGGGATTCTGTCGGGCATCTTCACCGCCACCGAGTCGGCGGCGATTGCGGTGTTGTGGGCGTTCTTCGTGACCATGTTCATCTACCGCGACTACAAATGGAGCGAGCTGCCCAAGCTGATGCACCGCACGGTGCGCACGATCTCCATCGTGATGATCCTGATCGCGTTCGCCGCCAGCTTCGGCTACATCATGACCCTGATGCAGATCCCGGCGAAGATCACCACGATGTTCCTGACCCTGTCGGACAACCGCTACGTGATCCTGATGTGCATCAACGCCATGCTGCTGTTGCTGGGTACGGTGATGGACATGGCGCCGCTGATTTTGATCCTCACGCCGATTTTGCTGCCGGTGATCCTGGGGATTGGCGTCGACCCGGTGCACTTCGGCATGATCATGCTGGTGAACCTGGGGATCGGCCTGATCACCCCGCCGGTGGGTGCGGTGTTGTTTGTGGGGGCGGCGGTGGGCAAAGTCAGCATCGAGAAGACCGTGAAGGCGTTGCTGCCGTTTTATGGCGTGCTGTTTTTGGTGCTGATGGCCGTGACCTACATTCCGGCGTTGTCGTTGTGGTTGCCGGGGTTGGTGTTATAAGCCCCACACTGCGTGTAGCGAGGGAGCTATTGTGGAGAGGGAGCTGCTGTGGCAAGGGAGCTTTCTGTGGCGAGGGAGCTTGCTCCCGCTGGAGTGCGAAGCGCTCCCGCTTTTTTGGGGCCGCTCCGCAGCCCATCGGGAGCAAGCTCCCTCGCCACACAAGCATTCATCATTCAATAGGTCTGCTGACACTCATGATGCTTGAACTCGAAGACAACCTGACCCACCTGACGCTGGCGCCAGCGTTGGGCGGGAGTATCGTCAACTGGACAGTACGCAGCAGCGGCCAGCCCTTGCTACGCCACACCGATCAACAGTCGCTGGCCAGCGGCCTGCCGGGGAAGCTTGCGTGCTTCCCGCTGGCGCCCTGGTCGAACCGGGTTGCCGAAGGTGGCTTTGATAACCCATCAGGGTGGTTGGGACTTGAGCCCAACAGCCCGCTGGACCCGCTGCCAATTCATGGCAGTGCCTGGCAACAGGTGTGGCAGGTGGTCAGCCAGACGTCAGACGAAGTGGTGTTGCAACTGGACAGCAGCACACCCTTTGCGTATCGCGCCGAGCAGCGAGTTCAGTTGAAGGGCGGCAAGTTGAGCATCACCTTGCGCGTCACGCACCTGGCGGAAACGGCGACGTGGCATGGGCTGGGATTGCATCCGTATCTGCCCCGCAGGCCGGGCACGCAATTGCAGGCAAAGGCTTCGCAGGTATGGATGAGTGATGCGGCGAAATTGCCGACAGGGCTGGCTGCCGTACCCGCCGAGTGGGATTTTCAACACCCAGAATCGTTGCCCGAGACACTGGTGGACAACGGTTTTTGCCAGTGGGACGGGCGCTGCGTCATCCAGCAGCCAGACCTGGGTTACACCCTGGAATGCCAGGCCACCGGCAGCGACTATTACCTGCTGTATTGCCCGCCGGGGCTGGATTTTTTCTGCTTCGAGCCGGTGAGTCATCCGGTGAATGCCCATCACCTGCCGGGTAGGCCGGGATTGAAGCTGTTGGAACAAGGCCAGTCGGCAGAACTCAGTTTCAGCCTGCAATACAAAACCCTCTAACAACACAAAACCCATGTGGGAGCGGGCTTGCTCGCGAATGCGGTGGATCAGTCAACACATCTGCGACTGACACTCCGCATTCGCGAGCAAGCCCGCTCCCACATTTTTGATCTCCATTGTGTCTTAGGGAGGGGTGTTTTTCAGGCGCCCCGCCGTGTCGATACTCACCACCACCGATAACCCCGGTCGCAGCCGTTCACTCTGCTCCTGCCCCGGATCCACGGTAATCCGCACCGGCACCCGCTGGGCGATCTTGACGAAGTTGCCGGTGGCGTTATCCGCCTGCAACAGGCTGAACTCCGACCCGGTCGCTGGGGAAATGCGCTGCACCGTGCCGTGAAACTTTCGGTGGTCCAGGGCATCCACGGTAAAGGTCACCGGCTGGCCAACCTGCACGTTGTCCATCTGGGTTTCTTTCATGTTGGCGATCACCCACAGCTGGTTCGGCACCAGCGCCATCAACTGCGCGCCGCTGTTGACGTAGGCCCCGAGGCGCACGCCAATCTGGCCCAGTTGCCCGTCACGCGGGGCGATGATCCGGGTGTTCGACAGGTCGATACGCGCCAGCTCCACTGCCGCATCGGCACTGGCCACCGCCGCCTCCAGCGAACCGCGATTGACGATCACTGTCTGCAAATCCTGCCGGGCGATTTCCAGGTTGGCCAGGGCCTGGGCCACGGCCGCGATGGTTTGCGCATTGGCGGCGCGGGTTACGTCCAGCTCGCGTTTGGACACCGACCCATCGCTGATCAACTCCTCATTGCGGCGCAAATCCGCGGTGCTTTTGCGGGCCTGGGCCTGGCTGTCCATCAAGGCCGCCTGACGCAGCTTGATGGTCGCCTCGGCGCTGTTGCGTTGCTGCACCACATTGGCCAGGGACGCCTGCTGCACCGCCAATTGCGCCTGGGCCTGATCAAGGCGCTGCTTGTAGATACGGTCATCGAGGCGCACCAGCAAATCCCCGGCCTTGACGTAC
Source organism: Pseudomonas sp. G5001 (assembly GCF_013385475.1). Classification (NCBI taxonomy): domain Bacteria; kingdom Pseudomonadati; phylum Pseudomonadota; class Gammaproteobacteria; order Pseudomonadales; family Pseudomonadaceae; genus Pseudomonas; species Pseudomonas sp. G5001. The sequence goes on along the minus strand of NZ_JACAPZ010000012.1, from coordinate 62,369 downwards.
TGGAAGTCCGTCACCGGCACTTCATACACATAGCCGCTGAGCTGCGGCCCGATGATCGTCACCTGGCCGCGCACCAGGGCGTTTTCGGTGGTTTCCACGGCGCTGCTGAAGGGCGGCAACTGCCAGGCGTAGAGCACGATCAGCACGCCGATAATCGCAATCGCGGCAAAGCCCATGGAAGAGATGATGCGCACCCGCAAGGAGCGCGGTTCGGTGGCCGGCATGCTCGGCGGCGCGGTGCCTTCCGGCGTGGAAGCGATGGCGTTGGTGGTGGTCGTCGTCGGTTCGGTCATGAAGAAAGTGCGCCGCTGGGTTGAACGGGAGGCGCTGCACTGGCGGCAGCTTTAGTGGTACTCATCAGCCAGAGGCTGCGGATAAAGATCCAGATCATGGTGAGTATGGCGATGATCGCGATCAGCATGAACACATCGTTGTAGGCCATCACATTCGCCTCGCGGGTGGCGGCCGTGGCCAGGCTGCGAATGCCCATGAGGTTGCGCAGCTCGGGGTCGGCGATCACCCCGCCATAGGCCGAGCCGCCGCTGGCCACCCGTGCGGCCACACGCGGGTCGAGCAAAGTCAGGTGTTCGACGATCATGCTGGAATGGAATTTCTCCCGCACGATCTGGAACGTACCGAGCAATGCCGCACCGATGAGGCCGCCGAGGTTCTGGCAGATCCCGAACAGCACCGAGAAACTCACCAGGTTCCTGGGGTTGGTCAGTACGTTCTTCGTGCCCAGGACCATGGTCGGCCCGAGGAAGAACGTGCCGCCAAAGCCTAGCAGGAACTGGCTGATGTACATGTTTTGCGGACGCGTGAGGTTGCTGGAGAAACTGTCCATCACCGAGCCCACGGCCATGAAGGCCAGGGAGATGATCAGCGGCATCAGCAAATGCGCGGGGTTGATGGTCAGCGCGCTCACGGCCAGGCCGGCAATCGCCCCCGCCAGCATCACCCAATACAGCGTGCGCATCTGCTCGTTGCTCATGTTCAGCATCTGCATGAAGCCCACGGCGCCGGTGGACTGCTCCGAGAGCACCATGCGAATCAGCACCACCGCCAGCGCCAGGCGAATCATCGCCCCGCTGCCCAGCCAACGGGTCATCAGCAACGGGTTGGAGCGGTTATGTTCGATGGCCAGGCCGGCCATGATCAGCACCAGCGAGCAGGCCGAGGCGATACCGATCCACGGCGCTTCCAGCCACCAGTCGATACGGCCCAGGGAAAGCACCGCGCAGAGCAAGGCGACGCCGGTGGCGAGGATGGCGAAGGTCAGGAAGTCGAGTTTTTCGAAGGTCTTGAAGCGGTCGCCCGGTGGCAGCTTGAGCAGGAACACACAGCCCAGGCAGGTCAGGGCCATGCCCAGTTCGAACAGGTACAGGCCGCGCCATTCGGCGATTTGCAGCAGGTCTTCGGAAAACAGTCGGGCCAGGGGCAACGCCAATTGCGCGGTGCCCAGGCCGAGCACCAGGGCTTTCATCCGCCACTTTGCGGGAAAGGCCTGGATCATGTAGTACAGGCCCAGGGAACTGAGGGCGGCGCCGACCATGCCGTGGGCCGCGCGTACGGCGATGGCCGAGCTGAGGTCGTTGACGAACAGGTGGCCGAAGGTGACCAGGGCGTAGAGCACCAGGAACACTTCGGTGAACGCACGCAGGCCGAATTGCTGGCGGAATTTCACCAGCAGCAGGTTCATGGAGACGTTGGTCATGACGTAGGCGGCGGGGAGCCAGGCCATCTCGGCCGTCGTCGCGCCCAGGGCGCCCTGGAGGTACACAAGGTTGGCGATCACCAGCGAGTTGCCGAGGCCACCGGTGATTGCCACCAGTACGCCAACGAGGGCGTAGGCCCAGCGCTTGCGGGTGGAATGCAGCGGCGTCGACGGCGAGCCCGGCAGGCTCGGGCGCTCGTGGGGCTGCCAGGTGTGGGGGGTGTATTTGTCCATTCGGTGGCCTTGATGACCGGCGTTTGGGGCCGGTGGAACGGTTACTCAGGGAGTAGTAAACCTGAGTGGAGTTCAACTTGCCATCTTGGGAGGGATTTGGGCGGTTGGGGTGCATATCCGTTGCTGCGGTAACGGCTGCTTATGGTTCCGCTCTTACAGCGGCTCACTTCTTAACAGCGCAAAAGTAAGCAAAACGC
>NZ_JACAPZ010000012.1:0-60130 GCF_013385475.1 Pseudomonas sp. G5001 | reverse complement strand
CGGCTTGAGTGTTGTAAATCAACAGGTAAAGCGGGCACGGTCAAATGTGGGAGCGGGCTTGCTCGCGAAGGTCGTTAACGATGACGCGGGCATCCTGAATGAACGCGGCGCTCTCAGGTTCTTCGCGAGCAAGCCCGCTCCCACAGAAAAGCAGCTCTGCTTTCGCTCTGGATCTTGCTTTTGCTTTTAACACTCAAGCCGGCCGGGAGGCCGCTGTGCTTTTGCTTTTGATCTTGATCTGACTGCCCCAATAAGCCCGAGGCCGAACGCAGGCAGTGCGAAGCGGGCCGCTGTAAGAGCGGAACCATAAGCGGCCGTTACCGAAATAACGGATATGCCCCCCACCTCAAATCCACCCCAACCAACTCCAATACGTAGCCGCAAACACCAACATCAACCCATACCCAATCAACGTCACCAAAATCCCGACCTTGGCAAACTGCCGCGCGGTAAACGTGCCGGTCCCCAAACACACCATATTCTGCGGCGCATTGATGGGCAGGATAAACCCGTAGCTCATTACAAACCCCAGGAGCATCGCCATCCCCAGCCGACTGAACTCCCCGGGCAACGTCTGCAACACCGCAATCAAAATCGGCAACAACGCCGAGGTCAACGCCGTGGCACTGGCAAACCCCAAATGAATCACGATCAAAAACGCCCCCAGAATCGCAAACACCCCCAGCGTCCCCACCTGGTCCAACCCGGTATGCGCCACCACCTGCGATCCCAGCCACTGCCCCGCCTGGGTGGTCAGCAACGCCGTACCCAGGCTGATGCCAACCCCAAACACAATCACCGTGCCCCACGGAATCCGCGACTGCACATCCTTCCAGGTCATCACCCCGATCCCCGGCATCAGCAAGAACACCAGCCCGGCATACGTCGTCGAGGTCGTATCAAAGCTGTGCAACCGCCCCTCAGTCGCCCACGCCAGCAACAGCAGCACCGACACCGTCAGCAAGCGCTTCTGCGGCCCCGTCATCGGCCCGATGTCCACCAGCGATTGCGCCACCGCCTCCTTGCCTCCGGGAATGCTGTCACTCTCCGGCGGCAGCAGCTTCAACACCAAAAACAACAACACCGCCGACATGATCAGCGCCCACGGCGCCCCGGCGATCAACCAGTCGATCCACGACACCCGCTGCCCCAGCATCTTGTCCATGAAGCCAACCGTCAGCAGGTTCTGCGCCGCCGCCGTCTGGATACCGACGTTCCAGATGCTCGTACCCTGGGCCACGACGATCATGATCCCGGCCGCAATATTCGAACGCTTGTCCACGCCAAACGCGGCAATCACCCCCATCATGATCGGCACCACACACGCACTGCGGGCCGTGGCGCTGGGCACCACCAGGCTCAAGAGGATGGTCACGGCAACTGCCCCGACGAGAATGCCCCGGGTGCTGGTACCCACCCGGGTCAGGGTGACCAACGCGATGCGCCGGTCCAGCCCGGTATGGGTCATGGCTGCGGCGATAAACAGCGCGCCGGCCACCAGCGCCAGCGCCGGGTTGGAAAACCCCGTCAACGCCATGCTGATGGCCGGGCTGGAACCGATCAGGTGCGTCGGCTCTTGCAGCGACGGCGCAGTGCCGAGCAAAAACGCCATCAGCGAGGTGATCATGATCGCGCTGGCCTCGTAGGAGACCGCTTCGGTGATCCATACCACCACCGCAAACGCGAGGATCGCCAGCATCCGGTGCCCGGCCACCGGCAAGTCGGCCGGCAGCGGCAACAGCAGCACGCCGACCATCACCAGTACGCCGACCACCAGGCCCAGGGGCAACTTGAATGAAGCAGCAGTTGTTGCGGGGGCACTCATGGGGTTCTCCGTCGGCCGTGAAGTCTGGCCCACAGCATGAGGCAAAGCGTCACGCCCGGTGTTGACGGGTATCAAGTGGCTAGGCCAATAACTGGGTCAACACCGCTCGCAACTTGCCGGGCTTGACCGGCTTGTTCAGCAATGGCACGTCCAGGCGCTGCAATGCACGGCGGCATTGGTCGGTGCGGTCGGCGGTGATAATCACTGCCGGAATCCTGCAGCCAAAATGCTCGCGCAACTGGTGCACGACCTCACAGCCCACCACGCCATGGTCCAGGTGATAGTCCGCGAGAATCAGCTCCGGTGCCCGGCCCTGCAACGCAACCAGTGCGCCGGCCTGATCGGTCGCAGTGACCACTTCGCAGCCCCACTGCCCAAGCAGCGCGCTCATGCTGTCGAGGATGCCGACTTCGTTATCCAGCACCAGCAGCCGCCTCCCCGGCAGCGGGTTGCCGGTGCTCGGTTGCGCGGCCACCACACTGATGGGCAGCGGCATGTCCTCGCTGATGGGGACTTCGATGCTGAACATCGAACCGCGCCCCGGCCACGAACGCACCGCCACCGGATAACCGAGGACCTCGGCGATACGCTCGACAATCGCCAACCCCAGTCCCACGCCCTTGCGGTCGGCGGCGCGGCCCACGTCCAGTTGATTGAACTCCAGGAAGATGGCGTCCAGGCGGTCCGCCGCAATTCCGCGCCCGGTGTCCCACACCTCCAGGCGCAACCGCTCACCCCGGCGGCGGGCGCCCAGCAGGATGGAGCCCGCGCTCGTGTAGCGGCAGGCGTTGCTGAGGAAATTGCGCAGGATCCGCGTCACCAGCCGCAGGTCGGTGTTGATTGCGTAATGGCCTGTACGCGCCCGCAGGTTCAGCCCGGACGCCGCGGCCACCGACTGGAATTCCGAGACCAGCGGTGCGAACAGTTCGTCGAGACGGTACAGGGCGATGTCCGGCTTGACCGCCGCTTGATCGAGTCGGGAAATGTCCAGCAAGTCGGTGAGCAAATCCTCGGCGCCTTCCAGGGCCTGATGGGTGCGCGCCACCAACACGTGTTCGACGCTGGGCAAGTTGCGCTCGCGCAGGGTGGAAATCAGCAAGCGTGCGGCGTTGAGGGGTTGCAGCAGGTCATGACTGGCGGCGGCAAGGTATTTGTCCTTGCTGCGGTTGGCGGCCTGGGCGGCATCCCGAGCATCGCGCAAGTCCTGCTCGATCTTCTCGCGCTGGGCGATTTGCTGTTGCAGGTTGCGGTTGGCTTCCAGCAACTCGTCGGTACGCGCCGCGACCCGCTGTTCCAATTCGTCGTTGAGGCGGATGTAGCGATTGCGCTCGGCTTCCAGCTCGTCGAGGCGCGCGGTCAGTTCGGGGTAATGACTCTTGCGCGCCGAGTGGTTGCCCAGCCCCAGGAGCCCCGCGAGTGCCCGTTGCTGATCGTCAGAGAGCTTCGCCATAGACGACCTCGACGTCACGCTGGCTGGACTCACGCGGGTTGGTAAGGATGCACGGGTCGTGCATGGCGTGCTGCGACAGAAAGGGAATGTCCGCCACTCGAATCCCATGCAGGCCGAGGGTTTCATGGAAGCCGATCGCATGCTTCAACGCGATCAAATGGTCCACCAGCCGGCCGCAGATTTGCCGGTGGTTGAGGCCCCGGCAATCAATGCCGAAGGTCTCGGCAATCACCTTGAAACGCTCCGGTGCCGCGCTGTAGTTGAACGCCACCACATGTTCCACCAGCACCGCGTTGCACAGGCCATGGGGCAGGTCGAGAAAGCCGCCAAGGCTGTGGGACATGGCATGCACCGCGCCGAGGATCGCGTTGGAAAACGCCAGCCCGGCCTGCATGCTGCCCAGCATGATTTTCTCCCGCAGGGCGATGTCGCCGGGGTTGGCGATCATCTGCACCAGGTTGCCATTGATCAGGCGCATGGCTTCCAGCGCGTGGGGATCGGTCAGCGGGCCGTGGCCGGTGGACACGAAGGCCTCGATGGCATGCACCAGCGCATCGATGCCGGTACAGGCCGAGAGAAACGGGTCCATGCTCGCCGTGGTTTCCGGGTCGATCAGTGAAACATCGGGCACCACCGCCTTGCTGACGATGGAGAACTTCATGCGCTCCTGCTGGTTGGAAATGATCACGAACTGCGAGACATCCGCCGAGGAGCCCGCGGTGGTCGGGATCAGGATCAGCGGCGGGCTCGGCACGCGGATGGTGTCGACGCCTTCGAAGTCGAGGATGCTGCAGCCATGGGCGACCACGATGCCGATGGCCTTGCCGCAGTCCATCGGGCTGCCGCCACCGACGGCGACGATCACGTCGCAATGGTTTTCACGGTAGACCTCGGCGCCGAGCATCACCTCTTCAACCCGGGGGTTGGGCGAAACGGCGGTGTACAGGCAGTAGTCGATGCCGATGGCTTGCAGGCTGGCCTCGACATCGGCCACCCAGCCGACAGCAACCACGCCGGGATCACTCACCACCAACACCTTGCGCGCGCCAAAGGTCTTGGCGTAGTTGCCTACGTTGTGCCGGCAGCCGGCGCCAAAGATGATTTCAGGGGAAACGAATTTACGCAGGAGACTCAGGTTCGGGCTCATTGGTAAGCCTGTTTTTATTATTCTGGAAGATGCGCTCCACACTAACCCATCCGACACTGAATGCAATCAGACCAATGGGTGGCGCTGAAACCGCGACGTACGGCACGATCTACTACTTTGGTACTGATTCCCCTCTCTATCGTCGCATTCCCAAGGCATCGAGACTGGCATGTAATGGGCGCATGACCCTATGGATCGGACCTGCTTGAATAAGCAAAAATAATAAGGCGAACGTCCATGTACAAAATTCTGATAGCCGACGATCACCCACTGTTTCGCGAGGCGATCCACAACGTCATCAGCGACGGGTTCCCGGGCAGCGAAGTGATGGAAACCGGCGACCTGGACAGCGCCCTGGCCCTGAGCCAGGAGCACGACGACCTGGATCTGATCCTGCTGGACCTGAACATGCCGGGCATGCACGGCCTCAATGGCCTGATCAACCTGCGCAACGAGTCGCCGACGATTCCGGTGGTGATCGTGTCCGCCGAGCAGGACAAGCAGGTCGTGCTGCAAGCCATCACCTATGGCGCGGTGGGGTTTATCACCAAGTCCTCGCCCAGGCTGCAGATGACCGAGGCAATCCAACAGATTCTCAACGGCAATGTGTATTTGCCGCCGGAGATTATTCGCAGCCAGAAAATCGGCGGGCAACGGCGCATGAATGATTGCCTGGGGCTTGCGCCGGAGCTGCTGCAGGCCCTGACCCGCAAGCAATTGCTGGTGCTGGAGCGGATGACCAAGGGTGACTCGAACAAGCAGATCGCCTATAGCCTGGAGATTGCCGAGACCACGGTGAAGGCCCATGTCTCGGCGATCCTGCGCAAGTTGAACGTGCACAATCGAGTGCAGGCGATTCTCAGCGCCGGGGACATCGACTTTGGTGCCTACCTGCGGCGCTGATACCCGTAGGGGCGGGATGCTGACCGCATTTCAAGGCACCTGAATGAGGGCCCGAAACAGCATGCCCGCCGCCACCAGCACACACAGGGTGGCAAAACCCACCTGCAAGGTGCGCGCCTTGATCACCGAGCACAGGCGCCGCCCCGCCAACATGCCGACAATGCTCGAACCGATAAACACCCAGCCCATCGGCTCGATACTGACCCCGGCATGAAACGCGCCGATCACGCCGATCAACGAGATCAGGCTGATCACCATCAGCGAGGTGGCGACGATGCCGCGCATCTGCACATCGGTCAGTTGCTTGAAGGCCGGTACGATCAGGAAACCGCCGCCCACACCGAGCAAGCCCGATACCGCACCGGTCACTGCGCCGAGGGCCGCCAGGGTGGCGGTGCATTTGGCGGTCCAGGAAAAGCGCCCGGTCTGTTGGTCGAGCATGCAGTTCTTCTGGCCCCAGGACGCGGTGCCGTGGCCGCTCGGCCCGGCCTCAAGCTTCTCCCGTTGCAGCATGCGCCAGGCCACCAGCACCATCAGCGCACTGAACAGGCCCATCAGGACTTTCTCCGACATCTGGTGGGCGAAGAAAACCCCCAGCGGCGAAAATAGCGCGCCAAGCAGCGCAATCAGCAGCGCCGCGCGGTAACGCACCAGGCCATGGCGCAAACCGTCGACAGCCCCCACGGCAGCGGCCGCGCCCACCGCGAACAACGACACGGGCGCGGCCTGGGTCATGGTCAACCCCAGCCCCAATACCAGGGCCGGGACACCAAGAATGCCGCCTCCGGCGCCGGTCAAGCCCATGACCAACCCCATCAACACGCCCAGAAAACTTGCCAGCAGCATAGGGTTGCCTCAATCCACCTTGGCCAGACGGGTCAGCCACTCGCGGCCCTTGAGCATGCCGTTCCAGTAGAACCACGGCAGGAAACTCGCCTTGAGGAACCACGCCGAACGCCGCGCCACAGTCGGGTCGAGGGGGAACGTCGGCAGCAGCTTGCCGCCATAGCCGAACTCGGCCAGTACCACCTTGCCCTTCTCCACGGTCAGCGGGCAGGAGCCATAGCCGTCGTACTTGAGGGGCAACGGTGCCTGTCTGCGCAGGGCCAGCAGGTTTTCCGCCACCACCACGATTTGCTTGCGCACCGCCGCGGCGGTCTTGGCGTTGGTGGTGGAACACACATCGCCCAGGCCGAAGATGTGCGGGTAGCGCAGGTGTTGCAGGCTCTGGGGATTCACTTCGCACCAGCCGGCGGCATCGGCCAGGGGGCTGTGGCGAATGAAGTCCGGCGAGACCTGTGGCGGAACGACGTGCAGCAGGTCGAAGGTTTTCTCTTCGACGCGCACATTGCCTTCGGCGTCCTTGATTTCGAACCAGGCCTTGCGCGCGGGGCCGTCGACCTTGACCAGGTTGGAGTTGAATGCCAGTTGCGCCGAGTACTTTTCAACGTACTTCATCAGCGGCGGCACGAAGGTCGGCACGCCGAACAAGGCGGTACCAGCCAGGTTGAATTCGACCTTGATGTTTTTCAGGTCACCCTGGCGGAGCCAGTGATCGCACGACAGGTACATGGCTTTTTGCGGAGCGCCGGCACATTTGATCGGCATGGACGGCTGGGTGAACAGCGCCTTGCCATTTTTGAGTTGCTGCACCAGCTGCCAGGTGTAGGCGGCGTGTTCATAGCTGTAGTTGGACGTCACGCCATGCCGGCCGAGGGTCTCTTGCAGGCCTTCGATCTTCTCCCAGGCCAGGCGCAGGCCCGGGCACACGATGAGGTTCTTCCAGCTGACGCGCTGGCCGCTGTCGAGCACCAGGGTTTGCTCGTCGGGCAGTAATTCGCTGACCGCGGCCTGGATCCAGGTGACGCCGTTGGGCAGCACGTCGGCCATGGGGCGCACGGTCCTGGTAACGTCATAAGCCCCACCGCCCACCAGGGTCCAGGCCGGCTGGTAGTAGTGGTGGTCGCTGGGCTCGATCAGGATGATGTTCAGGTGCGGGTCGCGCTTGAGCAGGCTGGCCAGCAGGCCGATGCCTGCCGAGCCGCCACCGATGACAACGATATCGCCACTGATGGTAGGTCCCCAGTGTTGGTCGTTCATGGTCTATGGCCTTTTTCAGTTAATGCACGCAAGGGTCGTTGCCGTATGGCACCACGCCCTAGCTGTTTGCCACCACGATGCCATCCTTTGCCTCGGGTCCTTTAATTCACTTAAGCTCACAAGGTTATGTGGAAACCTAACTGAATGTAAGTCGCCATTAGCTATCTGGGAAACCCGTCATGTCAGCGTTGATTCAATCCTTTCTGGACGAGGCGTCGTCGACCTACACCTACGTCGTCTATGAAACGGACGGTGGCCCATGCGCCATCGTTGATTCGGTGCTCAACTACGACCCGGCCTCCGGACGCACCGGCACCGGCCAGGCGGACAAGGTGATCGCGTTTGTGCGCGAGCATGGCTTGCAGGTGCAGTGGTTGCTGGAAACCCACGCCCATGCGGATCATCTGTCGGCTGCGCCTTATTTGCGTCGCCAGCTGGGGGGCAAGATCGCGATTGGCCAGTCCATCAGCAAGGTGCAGGGAGTGTTCAAGAACCTGTTCAACCTGGAGCCGGAGTTTCGGGTGGATGGGTCGCAGTTCGACCATCTGTTTGCGCCGGATGAGGTGTTTCACATCGGCAACCTGAAGGCCCAGGCGCTGCATGTGCCGGGGCATACGCCGGCGGATATGGCTTACCTGATTGATGACCAGTTGATTCTGGTGGGCGACACGCTGTTCATGCCGGACGTGGGCACGGCGCGCTGCGATTTCCCTGGTGGGGATGCGCGCCAGCTGTATGGGTCGATGCGCAAGTTGTTGGCCTTCGCGCCTGAAACCCGCCTTTATGTGTGCCATGACTATCCGCCCGAAGGACGCGCAGCCAAGTGCCTGACCACGGTGGCTGAACAGCGGGCGGGGAATATTCATGTGCATGACGGGGTGGATGAGGCGGCGTTTGTCGAGATGCGCACCACGCGGGATGCCGGGTTGGGCATGCCGACGCTGTTGTTGCCGGCGATTCAGGTGAATGTGCGGGCCGGGGTGATGCCGCCGGCGGAAGGAAATGGGGTGGTTTATTTGAAGATTCCCCTCAACCAGCTTTGAAATGCACTACAAAATGTGGGAGCGGGCTTGCTCGCGAATGCGGTGTATCAGTCTATATTTTCGGTGACTGACACTCCCCATTCGCGAGCAAGCCCGCTCCCACATTTGTTTTGTGTCGTTCGTTAGCCGAGGTTGATGCCGTTAGCCGGTAGCGGCAGTGCGGTCTTGTAGCGCACTTGCTTGAGGGCAAAGCTGGAGCGGATGTTGGCGACACCCGGGACTTTGGTCAGGAAGTCCATCATGAAACGCTCCAGGGACTGGATGGTGGGCACCAGCACCCGAATCAGATAATCGGGGTCGCCGGCCATCAGGTAGCACTCCATCACTTCGGGGCGATCCGAAATCGCCCCTTCGAATTGCTGCAATGCCAATTCGTTCTGCTTTTCCAGGCTGACGTGGATGAACACATTGACGTGCAGCCCCAGCAGGTCGGCGTCCAGCAGCGTCACCTGGTCGCGAATCAGCCCCAGTTCTTCCATGGCCTTGACCCGGTTGAAACACGGCGTGGGCGACAGGTTGACCGAGCGGGCCAGGTCGGCGTTGGTGATGCGGGCGTTCTCCTGAAGGGCGTTCAGAATGCCGATATCGATACGGTCCAGTTTGCGCATGAGACAAAACCACCTGTTTATTATGTTTATGCAGTTTTTTTATCCCCAAATGATCTCCAACGCAACGAAACAGAGATAAATATTCTCCTGAGCCGAGCCTATGATTGTTGTAGGACAAGATTTCTTCTACCCGAAGAAGGACTGTCAGCTACCGCGCCCACTACAAGAAATTCACAAGATAGAGCGTAGAAAGCCATGACTCAGCAGTACGAACCACTGCGCCTGCACGTTCCCGAACCCTCGGGCCGCCCAGGCTGCAAGACCGACTTTACCTACCTGCGCCTGACTGACGCTGGCCTGGTGCGCAAACCCCCAATCGACGTAGAACCCGCCGACACCGCCGACCTGGCCAAGGGCCTGATTCGCGTGCTCGACGATCAGGGCCAGGCCCTCGGCCCATGGGCTGAAGGCGTGCCAGTCGAGATTCTGCGCAAGGGCATGCGCGCCATGCTCAAGACGCGGATCTTCGACAACCGCATGGTGGTCGCCCAGCGTCAGAAGAAGATGTCGTTCTACATGCAGAGCCTCGGCGAAGAAGCCATCGGCAGCGCCCAGGCCCTGGCCTTGAACATCGACGACATGTGCTTCCCCACCTACCGCCAGCAAAGCATCCTGATGGCCCGGGAAGTGCCGCTGGTAGACCTGATCTGCCAACTGCTGTCCAACGAGCGCGACCCGCTCAAGGGCCGCCAGTTGCCGATCATGTACTCGGTAAAAGATGCCGGCTTCTTCACGATTTCCGGCAACCTCGCCACCCAGTTCGTACAAGGCGTGGGCTGGGGCATGGCCTCGGCCATCAAGGGGGATACCAAGATTGCCTCGGCCTGGATCGGCGACGGCGCCACCGCTGAGTCCGACTTCCACACCGCCCTCACCTTCGCCCACGTGTACCGGGCACCCGTGATTCTTAACGTAGTGAACAACCAGTGGGCGATCTCCACCTTCCAGGCCATTGCCGGCGGTGAAGCCACGACCTTTGCCGGACGCGGCGTGGGTTGCGGCATCGCCTCCCTGCGGGTGGACGGCAACGACTTTGTCGCGGTGTACGCCGCCTCCGCCTGGGCCGCCGAACGTGCCCGCCGCAACCTGGGCCCGACCCTGATCGAATGGGTGACCTACCGTGCCGGCCCGCACTCCACCTCCGATGACCCGTCCAAATACCGTCCCGCCGACGACTGGAGCCACTTCCCGCTGGGCGACCCGATCGCCCGCCTCAAGCAGCACCTGATCAAGATTGGTCAGTGGTCCGAAGAGGAACACGCGGCGGTCAGTGCCGAACTTGAAGCCGAAGTGCTCAAGGCCCAGAAAGAAGCCGAACAGTACGGCACCCTGGCCGGTGGCCAGATTCCAAGCGCCGCGACCATGTTCGAAGACGTTTATAAAGAGATGCCGGAGCACTTGAAGCGCCAGCGTCAAGAGTTGGGGATCTGACATGAACGATCACAACAACAATATCGAGCTGGAAACCGCCATGACCACCACGACCATGACCATGATCCAGGCCTTGCGCTCGGCCATGGATGTGATGCTTGAGCGAGACGACAATGTGGTGGTGTTCGGCCAGGACGTCGGTTACTTCGGCGGCGTGTTCCGTTGCACCGAAGGCTTGCAGAACAAGTACGGCACCTCGCGGGTGTTCGACGCACCGATCTCCGAAAGCGGGATCGTCGGCGTGGCGGTCGGCATGGGCGCCTATGGCCTGCGGCCGGTGGCCGAGATTCAGTTCGCCGACTACGTGTACCCTGCCACCGACCAGATCATTTCCGAAGCCGCCCGCCTGCGTTATCGCTCGGCCGGCCAGTTCACTGCACCGCTGACCATGCGCATGCCCTGCGGCGGCGGCATCTACGGCGGCCAGACCCACAGCCAGAGTATTGAAGCGGTGTTCACCCAGGTCTGCGGCCTGCGCACGGTGATGCCGTCCAACCCTTACGACGCCAAGGGCCTGCTGATCGCCTCTATCGAAAACGATGACCCGGTGATCTTCCTCGAACCCAAGCGCCTGTATAACGGCCCGTTCGACGGCCACCACGACCGCCCGGTAACCCCATGGTCGAAGCATCCGCAAGCGCAAGTGCCGGACGGTTACTACACCGTGCCGCTGGACGTGGCCGCCATCGCCCGCCCGGGCAAGGACGTGACGATCCTCACCTACGGCACCACGGTGTATGTGTCGCAAGTCGCCGCCGAAGAAACCGGCATCGACGCCGAAGTCATCGACCTGCGCAGCCTGTGGCCGCTGGACCTGGAAACCATCGTCAATTCCGTGAAGAAAACCCGCCGTTGCGTGATCGTTCACGAGGCCACCCGTACCTGTGGGTTCGGCGCCGAGCTGGTGGCGCTGGTGCAGGAGCATTGCTTCCACTACCTGGAAGCGCCGATCGAGCGCGTCACCGGTTGGGACACCCCCTACCCCCACGCGCAAGAGTGGGCGTATTTCCCTGGCCCGACCCGTGTGGGCGCGGCTTTGCATCGGGTTATGGAGGTCTGAATGGGCACGCACGTTATCAAGATGCCGGACATTGGCGAAGGCATCGCAGAAGTTGAATTGTCGGTATGGCACGTCAAGGTCGGCGACCTGGTGGTAGAAGACCAGGTGCTGGCGGACGTGATGACCGACAAGGCCATGGTGGACATTCCGTCGCCGGTGCACGGCAAGGTGATTTCCCTCGGCGGCGAGCCGGGGGAAGTCATGGCGGTGGGCAGTGTTTTGATCAGTATCGAAGTGGAAGGCGCGGGCAATACCAGGGAGTCGGCGTTGTCGGCGGTGGTTGAAGAGGTCGCGCCGGCACCGGCTCCTGCACCGAAAGTCGAAGCCAGGGCCGCGCCGGTGGTTGAACCCAAGCCGGCAGCCAAACCTGCGGTGGCGGCTGCGCAAGCGCCCGTGGCCCGCGAGGCCGATGACCGCCCGCTGGCCTCCCCGGCCGTGCGCAAACATGCGCTGGATGCTGGCATCCAGCTACGACTGGTCCAGGGCTCCGGCCCGGCCGGCCGGATTCTGCATGAAGATCTGGACGCTTACTTGCTCCAGGGTCCGGCGAAAAATTCCGGGGCCTCCAACCCGTACGCCGAACGCAACGACGAGCAGCAAATCCCGGTGATCGGCATGCGCCGCAAGATCGCCCAGCGCATGCAGGACGCCACCCGGCGCGCCGCGCATTTCAGCTATGTGGAAGAGATCGACGTCACCGCCCTCGATGAGTTGCGCGTGCACCTCAACGAGAAACACGGCGCTACCCGCGGCAAGCTGACCCTGCTGCCGTTCCTGGTGCGGGCCATGGTCGTCGCATTGCGCGACTATCCGCAGATCAACGCGCGTTATGACGACGAAGCCCAGGTCATCACCCGCCTCGGCGCGGTGCATGTGGGTGTCGCCACCCAGAGCGATGTCGGCCTGATGGTGCCGGTGGTGCGTCACGCCGAAGCCCGCGACCTGTGGGGCACGGCGCAAGAAATCAATCGCTTGGCGAATGCGGCGCGCAATGGCAAGGCCAGTCGCGATGAGCTGTCGGGCTCGAGCATCACCCTGACCAGCCTTGGTGCGTTGGGCGGGATTGTCAGCACCCCGGTGCTGAACCTGCCGGAAGTGGCCATCGTCGGGGTCAACCGCATTGTCGAGCGGCCGATGGTGATCAAGGGCCAGATTGTGATCCGCAAGATGATGAACCTCTCCAGCTCCTTCGATCACCGGGTGGTCGATGGCATGGACGCGGCGCAATTCATCCAGGCCATCCGTGGCCTGCTCGAACAACCCGCCAGCCTGTTCCTGGAGTAACCCATGTCTCAAACATTGCACACCACGCTGCTGATCATCGGCGGCGGGCCTGGCGGTTACGTGGCAGCGATTCGCGCCGGCCAGCTGGGCATCCCGACCATCCTGGTGGAAGGCCAATCGCTGGGCGGCACCTGCCTGAACATCGGCTGCATTCCGTCCAAGGCGCTGATCCATGTCGCCGAACAGTTCCAGCAAACCGTGCACCACAGCCAGGGTTCGCCGTTGGGTATCGAAGTCGATGTGCCGACCCTGGACATCGGCAAAAGCGTTGAATGGAAAGACGGCATCGTCGACCGCCTGACCACCGGCGTAGCCGCGCTGCTGAAAAAACACAAGGTCCAGGTCATTCAGGGCTGGGCCAAGGTCGTGGACGGCAAGACCGTCGATGTCGGCGACCAGCGCATCCAGTGTGAACACCTGTTGCTGGCCACCGGCTCGAAAAGTGTCAACCTGCCGATGCTGCCGATTGGCGGGCCGATCATCTCCTCCACCGAAGCCCTGGCGCCGAAACGCATCCCGAAACGCTTGATCGTGGTGGGCGGCGGCTACATTGGCCTGGAATTGGGGACTGCCTATCGCAAGCTCGGTGCCGAGGTCAGCGTGGTTGAGGCCCAGGACCGGATTTTGCCGGCCTACGACGCCGAACTGACCCAACCGGTGGCCGAATCCCTGAAGCAACTGGGGGTGAAGGTGTTCCTCAAACACAGCGTCACCGGTTTCGAGAACAATACCCTGCAAGTGCGCGACCCCAGCGGCGAGACGCTGTCGCTGGAAACCGACCAGGTGCTGGTTGCCGTTGGTCGCAAACCCAACACCCAGGGCTGGAACCTCGAAGCCTTGAACCTGGACATGAACGGCTCGGCGATCAAGATCGACAGCCGCTGCCAGACCAGCATGCGCAATGTGTGGGCCATCGGCGACCTCAGCGGTGAACCGATGATCGCCCACCGGGCCATGGCCCAGGGCGAAATGGTCGCCGAACTGATCAGCGGTAAATCCCGCGAATTCAACCCGGCCGCGATCCCGGCGGTGTGCTTCACCGACCCCGAACTGGTAGTGGTCGGCAAGACCCCGGACGAGGCCAAGGCAGCCGGGCTGGACTGCATCGTGTCGAGCTTCCCGTTCGCCGCCAATGGCAGGGCCATGACCCTGGAGTCGAAAACCGGCTTCGTGCGGGTAGTGGCGCGCCGCGACAATCACCTGATCGTCGGCTGGCAGGCGGTAGGCGTTGGCGTCTCGGAACTGTCCACGGCCTTCGGCCTGAGCCTGGAAATGGGTTCACGCCTGGAAGACGTGGCGGGCACCATCCACGCCCACCCGACCCTCGGCGAAGCGGTACAGGAAGCAGCCCTGCGGGCCCTGGGGCATGCATTGCATCTATAAAATGGCGAAGTTCAAATGTGGGAGCGGGCTTGCTCGCGAAAGCGGTGGATCAGCACCGAATGCATCGAATGACACGCCGCATTCGCGAGCAAGCCCGCTCCCACACAAGCCAAGAATGAAGTATTGTTGCGCCCATCCAGAAATAAACCATAAGCCTGCCTTCGACCAGGCGGTTGACAAAAGATAGAGGGTGTCATGGGTAACGAAAGCATCAATTGGGACAAGCTGGGTTTTGACTACATCAAGACCGACAAGCGTTTCCTCCAGACCTGGAAAGACGGCGAGTGGCAAAAAGGCACCCTGACCGACGACAACGTGCTGCACATCAGCGAGGGCTCCACCGCCCTGCACTACGGCCAGCAATGCTTTGAAGGCCTCAAGGCCTACCGCTGCAAGGACGGTTCGATCAACCTGTTCCGCCCCGACCAGAATGCCGCGCGCATGCAGCGCAGCTGTGGCCGCCTGCTGATGCCACAAGTGCCGACCGACGCCTTCATCGAAGCCTGCAAGGAAGTGGTCCGCGCCAACGAGCGGTTCATCCCGCCGTACGGCACCGGCGGCGCGCTGTACCTGCGCCCGTTCGTGATCGGCACCGGTGACAACATCGGCGTGCGCACCGCGCCGGAATTCATCTTCTCGATCTTCTGCATCCCGGTCGGCGCCTACTTCAAGGGCGGCCTGACCCCGCACAACTTCCTGATCTCCGGCTACGACCGTGCGGCTCCCAACGGCACCGGCGCAGCCAAGGTCGGTGGCAACTACGCCGCCAGCCTGATGCCCGGTTCCCTGGCGAAAAAAGCCAACTTCGCCGACTGCATCTACCTCGACCCGGCCACCCACTCGAAGATCGAAGAAGTCGGCTCGGCCAACTTCTTCGGGATCACCCACGACAACAAGTTCGTCACCCCGAACTCGCCGTCGGTGTTGCCAGGCATCACCCGCCTGTCGCTGATCGAGCTGGCAAAATCGCGCCTGGGCCTGGAAGTGGTTGAAGGCGACGTGCTGATCGACAAGCTGTCGGACTTCAAGGAAGCCGGCGCCTGCGGCACCGCCGCCGTGATCACCCCGATCGGCGGCATCGAGTACAAAGACAAGCTGCACGTGTTCTACAGCGAAAAAGAAGTCGGCCCGGTCACCCAGAAGCTCTACAAAGAGCTGACTGGCGTACAGTCCGGCGACGTCGAAGCGCCTGAGGGCTGGATCGTCAAGGTCTAAGCAACACTGCAAAACCAAACTGTGGGAGCGGGCTTGCTCGCGAAAGCGGAGTGTCAGTCGACAGATTTATTGGCTGATCCACCGCATTCGCGAGCAAGCCCGCTCCCACATTTGCTTTCAGTGCTTGGAAAACCGGGCTTCAGGCCTTATCCATCGGGATGTTTTCCAGGATCTTCTTGCCCATGCTGATCCGCGGCTCCGCGCCATAACCCAGCGCCTCATAAAACCCCATCACCGCGTCATTGCCACTGGTGATCTGCAGGTTGATCTTCATGCAACCCAGCGCCGTCAACGCCTGCTCCGCATGCCGCACCAACGAGGCGCCCAGGCCCTGGCGGCGATAGTCGTTGTGCACCGCCACTGAATACAACCAGCCACGATGCCCGTCGTAGCCGGCGAGGATAGTGCCGATCACCGCCTTCTTGTCGGTGGCCACGAAGAACAACCCATCGTTGACCGCCAGCTTCTTGTCGATCGCCAGGCTCGGCAGGTTATGCGCCGCGTCATAACCAAACGCCGCCTGCCACAACGCCACCACCTGCGCCCGATGGGCCCGATCGCGATAGACGCCGATGGGATGGCGGGATGACAACGCCTTCTCCATCACCAGCGTGCGTTCATTGCCATGGTAGACATCGCGCACCGTGTGGAAACCCAGCTTGGTGTAGAACGGCTCGGCCGTCAGCGAAGACGGCACATGCAACAAGGTCACCCCGGCTTCCCGGGCACGCAGCTCGATTTCAATCATCAGCAAGCGCCCGATGCCCTGCCCTTGCAGCGCCGGATTGACGAAGACCGAGCGCACCACATTGGCGTCAAGTGCCGCCGTGGCAACGATCACCTCATCCTGAATGGCCACCAGCACCGTTCGACGCGCGAGCAACGCCACGACAGCCTCGGGAGTAAAGTTGCTCGCCACCCGCGCAATCACATCCGCCGGATAATCCCGGGCGTTGCTGTCATGCAGGGCCGCCAGGATGACCTGGCTGATGCCCTCGGCATCGGTAGTTTGGGCGAGACGAACTTCAGTGGGCATGGTTTCTCCATCCAGACAAAAAACCTCAGGCAACACAATACCAATGTGGGAGCGGGCTTGCTCGCGAAGGCGGTGTATCAGCCACCGAATTTATTAACTGACCCACCGCTTTCGCGAGCAAGCCCGCTCCCACATTTTGATCTCCACTCACCTCCACAGCCGATTCGGCTGCCCCACCCCACTTTTCAGCTTTCCCGGCTGAGCCACCCCCTCAGTTCAGCCGGGATTCTTCCTTCACACCGCACAAAATAGCCTCACTGCCCACCCCATGGACCCGTGCCCCCATGCAAACCACCAACACTGTCCTGATGATCCGCCCGGCGCACTTCGCCTTCAACCCGGACACCGCGATCAACAACCGCTTCCAGCGTGCGCCCCTCGACCCGTTGGCGGCACAGCAGAAAGCGCTGGAAGAGTTCGACGGCTACGTCGACACCCTGCGCCACCACGGCGTGGAAGTGCTGGTGGTACAAGACACCCCCGCTCCCCATACCCCGGATTCGATCTTCCCCAACAACTGGTGGAGCAGCCACGCCGACGGCAGCCTGGTGCTGTACCCGATGGAAGGCCGGAACCGACGACTGGAACGCGACAAAGGCGTACTGCAAGTACTGGAGCAACGCTTCGCGATCCACAACACCATCGACTTCAGCCACCTCGAACAACAGAACATGTTCCTCGAAGGCACCGGCAGCATGGTCCTCGACCGCCAGCACCGCATCAGCTACGCCTGCCATTCCGGGCGGACCCATCAGGATGCCCTGCGCCAGTTCGCCGAACGCCTTGACTACCAGGTCTGCGTATTCCACGCCGTCGACCGCCAACACGGGCCGATCTACCACAGCAACGTAATGATGAGTGTCGGCCGCGACCTCTCCGTGGTGTGCCTGCAAGCCCTGCCCGATGACCACGAGCGCCAGGCCCTTGAACGCTCCCTGCGGGACACCGGCAAAGACATCGTCGCCCTGGACTTCGACCAGCTGGAAGCCTTCGCTGGCAACATGCTCGAAGTCCATGACCGCGACGGCCAGCCGCTGCTGGTGATGTCGGCCAGCGCCTGGGGCTCGCTCAAGCCCGCCCAGCGCCAGCACGTGGAACGCCACACCCGGCCGGTGGTGGTGAACATCGACAACATCGAACGCATCGGCGGCGGCAGTGCCCGCTGCATGTTGGCGGAAGTACATCTGCCCGCCCGCCCCTCATTTCAATAAGGAGTCTTCCCATGACCCGCTATATCGACGTCAACGACTTGAGCTACCTGGTTTCGCAAAAAGGCCTGCAAACCTGCATTACCGAGATGGCCGAGTACATCCGCGCCGACTACCTGCGCTGGCAGGACTTTGAAAAATGCGCGCGCCTGGCCAACCATTCCCCCGAGGGCGTGATCGAGCTGATGCCGGTGTCCGACGCGTCGCTGTACGCCTTCAAATACGTGAACGGCCACCCGAAAAACACCCAGAGCGGCATGCTCACCGTCATGGCCTTCGGCGCCCTGGGTGATGTGGACACCGGCAAACCGGTGCTGCTGGCGGAAATGACCCTGACCACCGCGATCCGCACGGCCGCCACCTCGGCCCTGGTGGCGCGCTACCTGGCCCGGGACAACAGCCGCAGCATGGCGCTGATCGGCAACGGCTCCCAGAGTGAGTTCCAGGCCCTGGCCTTCCACGCGATGCTGGGCATCACTGAAATCCGCCTGTTCGACATCGACGCCAAGGCCACCGCCAAACTGGCCGCCAACCTCAAAGCCTTCCCGGCGATCAAGGTGATCCTGGCAGGCAGCGTTGCCGAAGCCGTGAAAGGCGCCGACATCGTCACCACCGTCACCGCCGACAAGGCCTACGCCACCATCCTCACGGACGAGATGATCGAACCGGGCATGCACCTGAATGCCGTCGGTGGCGACTGCCCCGGCAAGACCGAACTGGACCGACGAATCGTCGAACGGGCCCGCGTGATTGTCGAGTACGAGCCACAAAGCCGCATCGAAGGCGAGATCCAGCACATGCCGGAGGATTCGCCAGTCACCGAGCTGTGGCAAGTGATCAACGGCCAGGCGCCAGGCCGCGAAAACGCGCGCCAGGTCACCCTGTTCGACTCGGTAGGTTTTGCCATCGAAGACTACTCCGCCCTGCGTTACGTACTGGACGTGGCCACGGCGCTGGACGTGGGCAGCGAACTGGAACTGGTGCCGGACCTTGCCGACCCCAAGGACCTGTTTGCCCGCCTGGCCCAAGCACCGGTGGCACAGCAGAAAAAGCGCGCCTGAGACCGCTCTGGCCTGCCGCTTTGCGTGAAAGGCAGGCAGGAAAAACCCGGTCAACAAGCCGATTCAGCGGGTGCCGCAGCCGTTTCCGCTGTGACCCGCGTTTTAACAGCACATTCCGCCCGCCGCGGCAGGGGTAAACGACACAAAAAATGCACCATCTTGAAGCATTCTCTCTGACAACAAACAGCCCAATGTGGCGAGGGAGCTTGCTCCCGCTGGAGTGCGTAGCGCTCCCAGGATTTTGGGGCCGCTGCGCAGCCCAGCGGGAGCAAGCTCCCTCGCCACAAAAAGCCTCTTCACCTTAGCGTCCCGTTTTCTACTGCCCTGACATCAATTACAAAATATAGGGAATACACATGACTCCGCTCCGATCACTTTTCGCTGCGCTGCTCCTGCCATTGGCCGCAACCGCTGCCCAGGCTCAGGAATGGAAAGAAATCCGCTTTGGGGTTTTCCCCGAATACCCACCGTTTGAATCCGTCGCCGCCGACGGCAGCCTGCAAGGTTTCGACATCGACCTGGGCAACGCCATCTGCGCCAAGCTGGAAGTCAAATGCGTGTGGGTCCACAACGAATTCGACGGCATGATCCCGGCCCTGCGCGCCCGCAAGTTCGACGCCATCATGTCCTCCATGGCCGTGACCCCGGCCCGCCAGAAAGTCATCGACTTCAGCGACCGGCTGTTCCTCAGCCCGACCTCGGTGATCACCCGCAAAAGCGCCGACTTCGGCGACACCCCCGAATCCCTGAAAGGCAAACAGGTCGGCGTGCTGCAAGGCTCGCTGCAGGAAGCCTACGCCCGTGCGCACCTGGCCAAGCTCGGCGCGCAGATCAAGGCGTACCAGTCCCAGGAACAGAACTACGCCGACCTGCAAAACGGTCGTCTCGACGCCACCCTGACCGACAAGCTTGAAGCCCAGCTCAACTTCCTGTCCAAACCTGAAGGCGCCGACTTCAAGACCGGCCCGGCCTTCAAGGACCCGACCCTGCCGCTCGACATCGCCATGGGCCTGCGCAAGAACGACAAGGACCTGGTGGAGCTGATCAACAAAGGCATCGCCGCCGTCCAGGCCGATGGCACCTACACACAGATCCAGAAGAAATACTTCGGCGATCAGGATATCTACAACGAGTGACGCCTCATGTGGGAGCGAGCTTGTGTGGGAGCGGGCTTGCTCGCGAAAGCGGTGGGTCAGTCACACATGTATTGACTGAAACTCTGTCTTCGCGAGCAAGCCCGCTCCCACACAAGCTCGCTCCCACCGTAAAACTCTGCGCCCCATCGAGATACTTCCCATGAATGAACTCCTCAACTTGCAAGGCTTCGGCCCGCTGCTGGCCCAGGGTGCCTGGATGACGGTCAAGCTGGCGTTCCTGGCGCTGCTGCTGAGCCTGTCTCTGGGACTGCTCGCCGCCGCCGCCAAGCTCTCCAGCGTCAAGCTGCTGCGGGTTCCGGCCACGCTCTACACCACGCTGATTCGCAGCGTGCCGGACCTGGTGCTGATCCTGCTGATTTTCTACAGC
The DNA here is from genome assembly GCF_013385475.1 of Pseudomonas sp. G5001. Taxonomy (NCBI): domain Bacteria; kingdom Pseudomonadati; phylum Pseudomonadota; class Gammaproteobacteria; order Pseudomonadales; family Pseudomonadaceae; genus Pseudomonas; species Pseudomonas sp. G5001. The sequence continues at coordinate 39,852 of NZ_JACAPZ010000012.1, read as the reverse complement.
CTGCAACTGTGGCTGAACGACCTGAGTGAAATGCTCGGCTGGGCCTACTTCGAAATCGACCCGTTCACCGCCGGTGTCATCACCCTCGGTTTTATCTACGGTGCGTATTTCACCGAAAACTTTCGCGGGGCGATTCTCAGCGTGCCCGCCGGCCAACTCGAAGCCGCCACCGCCTACGGCCTGAGCCGCTGGCAGCGCTTTCGCCTGGTGCTGTTCCCGCAACTGATGCGCTTTGCCCTGCCGGGCCTGGGCAACAACTGGCTGGTGCTGCTCAAGTCCACCGCGCTGGTGTCGATCATCGGCCTGTCAGACCTGGTCAAGGCCGCACAAAACGCCGGCAAGACCACCAATGACCCGCTGTATTTCCTGATCCTCGCGGGCCTGGTGTACCTGGTGATCACCACCCTCTCCAACCGCATCTTCAAACGCCTGGAACGGCGCTACAACGTGGGCATCAAGGGGATGGCGCGATGATCGAACTGATCCAGCAATACGGCCTGGCCTACCTGTTCACCGACGGTAACGGCTTTTCCGGGGTGGCGATGACCCTGTGGCTGTTCATTATCTCGGTGGTGCTGGGCTTCATCCTGTCGATCCCGCTGGCGATCGCGCGGGTGTCGGAACACTTCTGGATTCGCTGGCCAGTGGAGGTCTACACCTACCTGTTTCGCGGCACGCCGCTGTATATCCAGTTGCTGATTTGCTACACCGGCCTCTACGGCCTGGACGTGGTGCAGGACAACGCCCTGCTCAACCAGTTTTTTCGCAATGCACTGAACTGCACGCTGCTGGCGTTTGTACTGAACACGTGCGCCTACACCGTGGAAATCTTTGCCGGGGCGATTCGCAACATCCCCCACGGAGAGATCGAAGCCGCCAAGGCCTACGGCCTGCATGGCTGGCGCCTGAACCTGTTTGTGGTAGTGCCCGCCGCACTGCGTCGCGCACTGCCGGCCTACAGCAATGAAATGATCCTGATGCTGCACGCCACGTCCCTGGCGTTCACCGCCACCATTGCCGACATCCTCAAGGTGGCCCGCGACGCCAACGCCGAGACGTTCCTGACGTTCCAGGCCTTCGGCATCGCTGCCCTGTTGTACATGCTGCTGTCCTTTGCACTGGTGGGCCTGTTTCGACTGGCCGAACGTCGCTGGATGCGTTTTCTTGTTCCTACCCGAGGCTAACCCATGAATCAGTCCGCGCAGGCCCTGGCCGCTTATCCCACCGATGTACGCCCCGCTACCCAGCCGGTCGCCGTGGCCGAAAACGCCAACGTCAAACTCCAGGTCGAAGGCCTGCACAAACGCTATGGCGAGCATGAGGTGCTCAAGGGCGTTTCACTGAACGCGCGCAACGGCGACGTGATCAGCCTGATCGGCGCCAGCGGCTCCGGCAAGAGCACGATGCTGCGCTGCATCAACTTCCTCGAACAGCCGGACGCCGGGGTTATCACTCTCGATGGCATCAGCATCGAAATGCAGCAAGGCCGCGCCGGCACGCGCGCGCCGCACCAGGCGCAATTGCAGAACCTGCGCACCCGCCTGGCCATGGTGTTCCAGCACTTCAACCTGTGGAGCCACATGACCGTGCTGGAAAACATCACCATGGCGCCGCGCCGGGTGCTGGGGGTGAGCGCCGCCGAGGCAGAAAAACGCGCACGCCTGTACCTCGACAAGGTCGGCCTGCCGGGCCGGGTGGCGGACCAATACCCGGCATTCCTCTCCGGCGGCCAGCAACAGCGCGTGGCCATCGCCCGGGCCCTGGCGATGGAACCGGAGATCATTCTGTTCGACGAACCCACTTCGGCCCTCGACCCTGAACTTGTAGGAGAAGTGCTCAAAGTCATACAGACGTTGGCGGAGGAAGGTCGTACCATGCTCATGGTCACCCACGAAATGGGCTTTGCCCGCCAGGTGTCCAGCCAAGTGCTGTTCCTGCATCAGGGCCGCGTCGAGGAACAAGGCGGAGCCGAAATCCTCGACCAGCCGAACAGCGAACGCTTGCAGCAATTTCTTTCCAACCGATTGAAGTGAACACCACACACCATGGATACCAAGGCCACCGGACCGAACGCCTCACCTGTGCTGGACCGCATCGATGAAGCCATCATCGACGTGTTACGGCACCAGGGACGCATCACCTACGAAAAACTCTCGTCGCTGGTGCACCTGACGCCCAGGCCGTGCCTGGAACGGGTACGCAAGCTGGAACGACGCGGGGTCATCCGGGGTTATGGGGCGATCATCGACGTGCAGATGGTCTCGCCGGGGCTGTCACTGCTGGTGCTGGTGGCCCTCTCCAACCAGAGCGGGCGCTCGGCGCAGAAGGCGTTCGAGGCATGTGTCAAAGCCTGCCCGCAAGTGTTCGAGTGCCAGTTGATCAGCGGGCCGTTCGACTACAGCCTGCGCATGCGCTGCCGGGACATGGAGCACTACCGCGTGCTGACGGAAACCTGGCTGAACAATGATGAATTGCACATCGATAAATTGGTGGCGCATCCCGAGCTGGCGGTCGTAAAAAACACCGCCACCGAACTGGCCTGAATCCGCCCCTACAGGCAATAGAGATCAAATGTGGGAGCGGGCTTGCTCGCGAATGCGGTGTATCAGTCGCTGGATGTGCTGCTGACACACCGCATTCGCGAGCAAGCCCGCTCCCACATTTAACCGTGCCCGCTTGAAATTCGCTTGCCTGGACGCGCCCCAATCATCTTCGCCTGCCCATCCCGCTGCTTGCCCGTGCGCGCCTCGCTGATCAGCCCCGGAATCAACTTGCCCTCCGGCAGATTCTTCCAGAACCGGCTCGGCAAATGCCCTTCCATCACCTTCGGATTCAACCGCGCCGGGTTAAAGATATGGCTGTAGTACGTCAACCACATCGCACTGTGGGGATCCTCGACATTCTGCGCCAACGCCTGCCATTCCACTGGGCATTGCCGCTGGTGAATCAACTGCTCCCCGTCGTAATAAACCCCATCCAGGGGCGTGGCGATCATCCAGCGATGACGCCCCATGCGCCCGACAAAATGCTGGCTGGCCACCTTCAAGATATCGTGGGCCGGCTCATGCCACGCCACGTACTCCGGCAACTGCGGCCCCGCCTCTGCCGGCAATGCGATAAACCGCACAAACGCATGCAGGTGATGGGCCTCGCGCTGCACCTGCTTGATCCGCCGCTGCAATTCGCTGCCCAGCTTGTCCCCCGACATCATCGCCGTGCGGTCCCCATGGCTGACGCGCCACAGCACCTCATACAACAGGCTCCAGCGCTGTTCACCGTGATAACACGCGGCAGACTCCAGCAGCTCCAGCAGCGCCTTGGGAATCCGCGCCTGGAACGGCCCGCACTCGGCCGGGTACTGCTCGTCGGTGGCAAACAGGTCCGCCACCTCGGCCACGCCCCAACTCACGTGGCTGGGGTCGATCTGATGGCTGAGCAACCAGCGCGCCTGCTCGCGCCAGGTGCTGAACAGGTTGTCGCATTCCAGGCTGATCATCCCCACAGCCCCATTTGCTGCGGCTGCGGGCGGTCGCGCAGTTGTTCGCGCAGCAGCACGCTGGTGCTTTCCGCTTGCTGCGGGTGGTAGTCGCTGGTGATGAAAAACGGCTTGGCCTTGGTCAGCACACACCGCATGCGCGCCAGGTCTTCGAAGCGGATCTTGCGCTGGCGACGCAGGTCCACCAGCCGCTGGGTGGTGCGCAGGCCAATTCCGGGAATGCGCGCAATAAGCGTCGGCTCGGCCCGGTTCAAGTCCAGCGGGAACACCTCGCGGTGCTCCAGCGCCCAGGCCAGCTTGGGGTCGATATCCAGGGCCAGGTCGCCCGGCCCTTCAAACAGTTCATTGGCGCTGAACCCGTAGCTGCGCAACAGGAAATCCGCCTGGTACAAGCGGTGCTCGCGCATCAGCGGCGGCGCGGCCAGGGGCACGCTTTTCGGGCTGTTGGGGATCGGGCTGAACGCCGAGTAATACACCCGGCGCAGTTTGAAATTGCCGTACAACGCCTCGGCGCTGTGGAGGATGGTGCTGTCGTCGGTGTCATCGGCGCCGACGATCATCTGCGTGCTCTGCCCGGCCGGCGCGAAACGCGGCGCGCGGGGTTCGTTGAGCACGGTCTGCTCACCGGTATAGATGGTTTGCATGGCCTGCTTGATCGAGACGATCTGCTTCTCGGGCGCCAGGGTTTGCAGGCTCTTGTCCGTTGGCAACTCGATATTCACGCTGAGGCGATCGGCATACCGCCCCGCCTCGGCAATCAGTGCCGGGTCGGCTTCGGGAATGGTCTTGAGGTGGATGTAGCCGCGAAAGTCATGCTCTTCGCGCAGGAGTTTGGCGACCCGCACCAGCTGCTCCATGGTGTAGTCGGCCGAACGGATGATGCCGGAGCTGAGAAACAGCCCGCTGACGCAGTTGCGCCGGTAAAAGTCGAGGGTCAGGGTCACCACCTCCTCCGGGCTGAAGCGTGCACGGGGCACGTCGCTGGAGCGGCGGTTGACGCAGTATTGGCAGTCGTAGAGGCAGAAGTTGGTCAGCAGCACCTTGAGCAACGACACGCAGCGACCGTCGGGCGTGTAGCTGTGGCAGATGCCCATGCCATCGGTGGAACCCAGCCCCGCCTTGCCTTCCGAGCTGCGCTTGGGCGCACCGCTGCTGGCGCAGGACGCGTCGTACTTGGCGGCGTCGGCGAGGATGCTGAGTTTTTCGATCAACTGCATGGGGCTTCTACCGATACTGGTTTTTTGTACAGTATCAGCAGCCGCCCCCGCGGTTCAAGTGCAGCCTGTCAGCTGGCGGTGGCCAGCAACACGTCCTGCACCGAACGGCTCTTGCCGCGGCTGCGGTCGTACTCGTACAGCGACGCGGCAATCTCGTCGGCACGGATCGGCAGGATCGACAGCAAGGTATCGCTCAGGCCATGGCTGGCCTGGCTGAAGCCCTGCATGTAGATGCCGGCCTTGCAGCGCTCGTCGGTGACGATGCGGTAGTCGCGGCTGACTTCAAAGTCGCCCATATAGTCGGCCAACGGTGCGAGCAACTGACGATGCATCTGGCGCTCGTAACCGGTGGCCAGTACGACGGCATCGTAATGGTTGAGGCTGGTTTCGCCGGTGGCGTTGTTGCGCAGCGCCAACTCCACACCCAGCGGCCCGGCCGTGGCTTTTTCCACGGTGGTCAGGGTACGGAACGCGTGACGGGCAATGCCGGAAACTTTCTGGCGGTAGAAGATCCCGTAGATGCGCTCGATCAGGTCCAGGTCCACCACCGAATAGTTGGTGTTGTGGTACTCGTTGACCAGGCGCTCGCGTTCGCTGCCGTTCTGCTGGAACACCAGGTCGGTGAACTCCGGCGAGAACACTTCGTTGACGAACGGGCTGTCATCCGCAGGCTTGAGGGCCGAGCCGCGCAGGATCATGTCGACCTGCACCGACGGGAAGCTGTCGTTGAGGTCGATAAACGCCTCGGCTGCGCTCTGGCCACCACCGATGATCGCGATGCGCATCGGCTTGCCGTCGACACACGGTTGCTGAGCCATGCGTTCCAGGTACTGGGAGTGATGGAACACCCGACCGTCATCCTTGAGCGCCTTGAACGACGCCGGAATACGCGGCGTACCACCGGCGCTGACCACCACCGAGCGGGTGGTGCGCACGTGCTGTTCACCCTGGGCGTCCCGGGAAATCACCCGCAGCGCCTCTACCTGCTGCTGATGCAGGATCGGCTCGATGGCCAGCACTTCCTCGCCGTAGCGGCTTTGCGCCTGGAACTGCCCGGAGACCCAGCGCAGGTAGTCGTTGTACTCCATGCGGCACGGATAGAAGGTACCCAGGTTGATGAAATCCACCAGGCGCCCGTGGGCCTTCAGGTAATTGACGAAGGAATAAGGGCTGGTGGGATTGCGCAGGGTCACCAGGTCCTTGAGGAAGGAAATCTGCAATTCACTCTGGGTGACCAGGGTGTTGCCGTGCCAGCGGTAGTCGGCCTGTTTGTCGAGGAACAGCACGTCCAGTTTGCCCTGGGCTTTCTCGCGTTCCTGCAGGGCGATGGCCAGCGCCAGGTTCGAAGGGCCGAACCCGATACCGATCAGGTCGTGAACGGCGGGCGATGCAATTGCCTGTGTCATTCCAGTGTCCTCTGGATAAGCCCCGTGGCAGTGGGGCGGGAAAGCCTCAGAGACCTGAAGGCACAGCAACAGGTCGTGTGTTGATAGGAGACGAGGACAATGAAATAAAATTTAGCTAACGCTGGAATCAGTGCGCATCCCACTCACGCATGCGCGCCCGGCAATGCTTCATGGCATTGACGATGTGTTTTTCCACCAGCGCGCGGGAAATACCCAGGCGCTCGGCGATTTGCAGGTGGGACAGGCCGTCGAGCTTGCGCAACAGGAAACTGTCACGGCAGAGCGCCGGCAGCTCGGCCAGCGCGCGCTCAAGCATTTCCAGGCGCTGGCCGTGGTCCAGGCAGTGATGGGGCGAAGACAGCGAAAAACGCTCCTCGCTGTCGAGTACTTCCAGGGGTTCATCCTGGCGCAGGGCGTTGCGCCGATGACCGTCGATCACCAGGTTCAGCGCCGTGCGATAGAGAAACGCCCGGGGCTGCTCGATCGGGACCTCGCTGGCACGCCCCAGCACCCGCACATAAGCGTCATGCACCACATCTTCGGCCACCTGACGGTTGCCCAGCTTGGCGTTGAGGAAACACACCAGCTCGCGATAGTAGTTTTCCAACATGACTCCCGACCGCCTGTAGGCGGCATTAGGTCCTTTGAGTACGAAGATAACGGCCGATTCGATGATGGCAGTTTGAGGTGCGTGTAATTTATAGTAATTCTCATCTAGTTTTAAACAAGACTTGCAACGCCGGCCAATTATTTTGCCTGACACACCTGTAACGGCATATGTAACGGCCTAAATCCCCGGACAATTTCCTCGTCTACCTGTCAGCTTCCCGCTCCTGCGGGCCGATCTTTCCTGGCTGGAACTCTGCATGAAACGTCCTCGACCTGCCCGACGCGCCCTGCTTGTGGTCGCGTGCCTGATCCCCGTCATCGCTTTAGCTGCCTGGCAGGTCCTGCCGCCGGGCCGGGACAAGCTGGCGACCGTCACCGTGACCCGGGGCGATATCGAAAGCAGCGTCACCGCCCTGGGCACCCTGCAACCCCGGCGCTACGTCGACGTGGGCGCCCAGGCGTCCGGACAGATCCAGAAGATTCATGTCGAGGCCGGTGCCCAGGTCAAGGAAGGCCAATTGCTGGTAGAGATCGACCCCTCCACGCAAAAAGCCAAGCTCGACGCCAGCCGCTATGCCATCGAGAACCTGCAGGCCCAGTTGCAGGAGCAACGGGCCCAGCACGAACTGGCCCGCCAGAAGTACCAGCGCCAGCAACGCCTGGAAGCCGGTAACGCCACCCGGGAAGAAGACGTGCAAACTGCCAGGGCCGAACTGAGCGCCACCCAGGCGCGGGTCGACATGTTCCTGGCGCAGATTCGCCAGGCCAAGGCCAGCCTGCGCAGTGACGAGGCAGAGTTGGGCTACACGCGCATTTATGCGCCAATGAGCGGCACCGTGGTCGCGGTGGACGCCCGGGAAGGCCAGACACTCAACGCCCAGCAGCAAACCCCGCTGATCCTGCGGATCGCCAAGCTTTCGCCGATGACCGTATGGGCCGAAGTCTCGGAAGCCGACATCGGCCATGTCAAACCCGGCATGACGGCCTACTTCACCACCCTGAGCGGCGGCAGCCGACGCTGGACCAGCACCGTGCGGCAGATTTTGCCGATCCCGCCCAAGCCGCTCAATGAAACCAGCCAGGGCGGTGGCAGCCCGAGCAGCGCCAGCAAAAGCGGCACCGGGCGAGTGGTGCTTTACACGGTGCTGCTGGACGTCGACAACACCGATAACGCCTTGATGGCGGAAATGACCGCCCAGGTATTCTTCGTCGCCGGCCAGGCCAGGGACACCCTGACCGCGCCGGTCGCCGCCCTGCAAGGCAGCCTCGGCGGCGACAAACAGATCGCCCGCGTGGTGGCGAAAAACGGCAGCATCGAGCAACGCGAAATCCGCCTGGGCCTCAGCGACCGCCTGCGAGTCCAGGTGCTGGAAGGCCTGAACGAAGGCGATCACCTGCTGATCGGCCCGGCCGATGGCAGCGGAGGTTGAATGTCGACCCCACTGATCGAACTCAAGGGCATCCGCAAATCCTACGGCGGCGGCGACACGCCGCAGGTTGATGTGCTGCGCGGCATCGACCTGGCGATCCATGCCGGGGAATTCGTGGCGATTGTCGGCGCCTCCGGCTCCGGCAAATCCACGCTGATGAATATCCTCGGCTGCCTCGACCGCCCCACCGAGGGCGACTACCTGTTCGCCGGAGAGAACGTCGCCCAACTCGACAGCGACGAACTCGCCTGGCTGCGCCGCGAGGCCTTCGGTTTCGTGTTCCAAGGCTATCACTTGATCCCATCCGGCTCGGCCCAGGAAAACGTCGAGATGCCGGCGATCTATGCCGGCATCAGCGCCGCCGAACGCCATGCCCGCGCCAAGGCCCTGCTCACGCGCCTGGGCCTGGCCGAGCGCACCGGCAACCGCCCGCACCAGCTTTCCGGCGGCCAGCAACAGCGGGTGTCGATTGCCCGGGCGTTGATGAACGGCGGGCATATCATCCTCGCCGACGAACCCACCGGCGCCCTCGACAGCCACAGCGGCGCCGAGGTCATGACCCTGCTGGACGAACTGGCCAGCCAGGGCCACGTGGTCATCCTGATCACCCACGACCGCGAAGTCGCGGCGCGGGCCAATCGCATCATCGAGATCCGCGACGGGCTGATCATCAGCGACTCTGCCGACACCAGCGAGACGGCCCCCGTGGCCATCTCCGGCGCGTTGCAAGCCGTGGACCTGCGCCAGCGCCTGGCCGATGGCGCCGAGCACAACGGCGCCTGGAAAGCCGAGCTGCTGGATGCCGTGCAAGCCGCGTGGCGGGTGATGTGGATCAACCGTTTTCGCACGGCGCTGACGCTGCTGGGGATCATCATCGGCGTGGCGTCGGTGGTGGTGATGCTGGCGGTGGGCGAAGGCAGCAAGCGCCAGGTGATGGCGCAGATGGGCGCTTTCGGTTCCAATATCCTCTACGTCAGTGGTTCGGCGCCTAACCCGCGTACACCGCGGGGCGTGATCACCCTTAACGATGTGGCCGCCCTGGCAGCCCTGCCTCAGGTCAAGCGCATCATGCCGGTGAACGGCGCAGAGGCCGGGGTGCGCTTTGGCAACGTCGACCATATGGCGTATGTCGGTGGCAACGACACTAACTTCCCGACGATTTTCAACTGGCCCGTGGCCGAGGGCAGCTACTTTACCGAAGCCGATGAGCGCTCCGGCGCCACCGTCGCCGTGATCGGCAACCGGGTGCGTACCAAACTGTTCAAGGACAACCTCAATCCGATCGGCCAATACATCCTGATCGAAAACGTGCCATTCCAGGTGGTGGGAGTGCTGGCGGAAAAAGGCTCCAGCTCCGGAGATAAAGACAGCGACGACCGCATCGCCATCCCCTACACCGCCGCCAGCGTGCGTTTGTTTGGCAGCTACAACCCCGAATACGTGGTGATCGCCGCCGCCGATGCACGCAATGTACGCGAGGCAGAAAAAGCCATCGATCAGTTATTGCTGCGCCTGCATAACGGCAAGCGTGACTATGAGTTGACCAACAATGCCGCCATGATCCAGGCCGAAGCAAGGACCCAGAACACCCTGTCGCTGATGCTCGGTTCGATTGCCGCGATCTCGCTGCTGGTGGGCGGTATCGGCGTGATGAACATCATGCTGATGACCGTACGCGAGCGCACGCGGGAGATCGGCATCCGCATGGCCACCGGCGCGCGGCAGCGGGATATCCTGCGCCAGTTCCTCACCGAAGCGGTGATGCTTTCGGTGGTCGGTGGCCTCACCGGCATCGGCCTGGCCCTGCTGGTAGGTGGCGTACTCATCCTCAGCAACGTGGCCGTCGCGTTCTCGATTCCGGCCGCCGTGGGAGCCTTCTTCTGCGCCCTGGTCACCGGCGTTATCTTCGGTTTCATGCCGGCCCGCAAAGCCGCTCGACTTGACCCGGTCAAGGCCCTTACCAGTGAATGATCGCCCTATGAAAGTGTCCCTGACCCTCCTCGCCGCCAGCCTGCTGCTGGCCGCCTGCAGCAGCCCCGCACCGCGTCCGGACGCAGGCATGCAAACACCGCCCGCCTGGCACAGTGCAAACGACGCAACGGCGCTGCGGGCCAACCAGCAATGGTGGACAAGTTTCGACAGCCCCCAGCTCAACCAACTGATCGAACAGGCCCGCAGCGGCAGTTACGACCTGGCCAGCGCCATGGCCCGGGTGCGCCAGGCCCAGGCCAGCGCAGTGATAGCCGGCGCACCGTTGCTGCCTGAACTCACCGGCGCGTTCAATGCAAACCGCCAGAAGCTGCTGCGGGGCAAGGGCTACAGCCAGCTGGATGCCACCAGCAGCAACAAGGCCGTGGATTACTTCGATGCGCGCCTGAGCGCCACTTACGAAATTGATTTCTGGGGTGGCAAGCGCGCCGCCCGGGACAGCGCCGTGGAAGAGGTGCGCGCCAGCGAGTTCGACCAGGCCACCGTGGAACTGACCCTGCTCAGCGGTGTTGCGACCAGCTATACCCAGTGGCTGTCATTGCGTGAGCAACTGCGCATCGCCCAACTCAACCTGGACAACGCCCAAAACGTGTTGAAGCTGGTGCAGACTCGCCACGATGCAGGCTCCGCCACCGCCCTGGAACTGGCCCAGCAAAAAAGCCTCGTGGCCGCACAACAACGCCAACTGCCGCTGGCACAGCAACAGGCCGACGAGGCCTTGATCAGCCTCGCGGCACTGCTGGGCACACCGGTGCAGGACCTGCACCTGGCCCCGCAACCCTTCGCCCAATTGAACTGGCCGGGCATCGCCGCCGGTGTTCCCAGCCAACTGCTCAGCCGCCGTCCCGACATCGCCAGTGCCGAGGCCCGGCTGGCAGCAGCCCAGGCAGACGTCACCGTCGCCCGGGCAGCCATGTTGCCCACCCTCACCCTCAGTGCCGACCTTGGCTCGGGTGCCAACAAGCTCGCCGACGTAGTGCGCAGCCCGTTCTACAACCTCACTTCCGGCCTGGTCGCACCGATCTTCAACAATGGCCGCCTGAGCGCCGAGCGGGACAAGGCCCGGGCGCGTCAGGATGAGCTGCTGCAGACGTACCGGGGAGCGATCATCAATGGCTTTGCCGATGTGGAAAAAGCCCTGAGCAGCATTCGCGGGCTGGATGCGCAGCGTCAGTGGCAGAGCGAGGAACTGAGGGAGGCGCAGACTGCCTTCGAGATTGCCCAGAGTCGCTATGAAGCCGGTGCGGAGGACTTGCTGACGGTGCTGGAGACGCAGCGCACGTTATATGCGGCGCAGGACATGAATGTGCAATTACGCCGATCGCGGCTGAACGCAAGCATTGCATTGTATAAGGCACTGGGGGGCGGCTGGCAGGTGCCAGCAAGCACAATCAACTGAATGAAAGCCGGGCTTGCCCGGCCCCCACCGTTGAGCGGCGCGCTTTAGAGCACCCGCTCCTTGACCTTCAAATGGCGCGCGTACCAGGGACGCTTCGGCACCTTGCGAAACAGCCCGGCCAGCCTGTCCTCATCCGCCCCGAAGGTAATCCGCAGCGCCAGCTTCATGGTCTCCGGGTCCATCTCCATCGACTTGCCCATCTGCAACCCCGGCGTGGTGCTGCAACCATGGGTGTCCGGCCCCAGCCACGGGTCATCCACCTCCACCCAGCGCCCCGGCGCAAACCAGGGCACGCCGTTGACTTCCAGCCGGCTCACTTCACCCGGATGAAAACGCTCATGGGCACGAAACCAATCCTCGATGCGGTCATCGATCCAACCATGAAAACGCCAGAACACCGGATTCACGTGAGAAGAAAACGGATCTCCAAGGAAGTCATTCTCTGCCACGTACCAACGCGCGGCAAAGTCAGCCGGGTCCCGTGCAAAAGGCACCGGCGCGCCGTTGGACGGGTCCCGCGGCACCGAGGCCCAGCGCATATGCAGCCAGTCGTGCAGGCCCAGCTCCACCTCCGAGCCGAACTGCCCCAAGGTGAGTTTCGCCAGGTAGCGCGGGTCGCGGTACTGCGACTCCCAGACCTCAAAGTTACTGTGGTAAGTCTCGGCCGCCTTGATATCGCTGACCCACTGGGTATACGCACTGTCATTCGCCGCCATCCAGGTAGGCGGCAACGCGAAACCGTCATGATTGTCGAAATAGCGGACAAACCCCTGGCGATCACGCTCCAGCCCCGGCTGTGGCTGAGGGAAGTACGTCCACGATGGCAAGTCCTGCATCGAACGTGCGGCGCCCAGCATGTGCCGATGCATGAAAAAGAAGTCGATGCCCGAACCGTTGCGATCCTTGCGCGGCCCCCGTGCATCGCGCTCCCGGTCACGCGGACCAGGCTGCCAGCCGATCCCCCGCAAGGCATTACGCTTGTCTTCGGAGAGTTTGTGCCACTGGTCACGGGAAGCGTGCCAGAGCTGGTGAAACAGGCGATGTTCGGGAGCAATCAACCAGGCCAATAGAACCGGGTTGAGACCGATGCGCTCACGCGCCTCGGGAAACAGCCGCTTGGTGGCGACAAAATGATTGTCCCGTTCGAGCAGGGCCAATGGGCGGTCCAGGCTGAGGATCTGCCCACTCAGGGTGCCGCTGCCGGCGTTACCGAATTCGGCCCAGACTTCATCAAGGGTCATTGTGAACTCGTAGGCCGGAGCCCCGTCCACGACATCGCGGTCGATCAGGCGCCAGTACAGATGCGCCCCGTCTCCGGGAGTCAGGTCACCCAACACACGATAGCGCGGCTCGCCGTCGGCACGCAGTTGTTCGCCAGTGTCGAGGTAGCCCCGCAGGCCACGCCCACGCGGGGCAACGTCGAGGAGCAATTCCAGGCCTTCCAGGGGCAGGCCTTTCAGACCGGCATCGCGGCCTGCCAACTGCACATGCCAAACGCCACGCAGGCTGTCCGCCAAATGCTGGCCGGCGGTGTCTGCCAGATCCACCGTGGCTTCGCCCGGGGTAATCGGAAACTCTTCACGCGTCAGCTCGCGATGGGCATAAAAGGCCGCAGGCACTGCAGCGCCAGTCAGCGCCAAGCCGGCGATGAACCCTCGTCGAGAAATCGTCATTGCTTTACCTGTGTCAGCCATCAAGCAGGCTTTATCCAAGCTAGAACGTTCGCTGACAGGGGAAATTTAGCACCGCGCCTCCCAGGCTTAAATTTTCCCGCCCATCGCTCGTTCATCCCAGATAGCAAAGGCCTCAACTGACTGAGATGGCAATGACAAAACCACGTTCGAAAAAGGCGTTGTACTTCGGCCTGCCGCTGGTCCTGGCCATTGGCGCCGGGGCCGGGTTCCTGGCTTGGGACCATTGGTTCAGGGGCAATGCCGGGTACCCGTTGGCGGTAATCAAGCAGGCCAATGAGATGCAGGACCGCCTGCTGTCGTTCGACAGTCACATCACCGTGCCGCTCAACTTTGGTACCGCCGGCAACGAAGCCGACAAGGACGGCAGCGGCCAGTTCGACCTGGCCAAGGCCAGCCGGGGGCGCCTGTCGGGTGCAGCCCTGACGATTTTCGGCTGGCCGGAAATGTGGAACGGCCCCAATGCGCCCCACAAGCCCACCGCGGGTTTTGTCGAAGAAGCCCGCCACCAGCAGGAGACTCGCTACAAGATCATCTCCGGCATGGTTCGCGACTTCCCCAACCAAGTGGGCATTGCCTACACCCCGGATGATTTCCGGCGTCTGCATGGCGAAGGCAAGTTTGCGATCTTTATCAGCATGCTCAACGCCTACCCGCTGGGTGATGACCTTAATCAGTTGAACCTGTGGACCGCGCGCGGCATGCGCATGTTCGGCTTCAGCTACATCGGCAACAACGCCTGGTCGGACTCGTCACGCCCACTGCCGTTTTTCAATGACTCACCCGATGCCCTCGACGGCCTCTCGGATATCGGCAAGCAAGCCGTGCATCGCCTCAATGACCTGGGGGTAATCATTGATGTCTCGCAGATGTCCACCAAGGCCCTGGAGCAAGTTGCGCAACTGAGCCGCACACCGATGGTGGCCTCCCACTCGGCGCCACGGGCGTCGGTGGACATACCACGCAACCTCAGCGACAAGGAACTGCAACTGATCAAGAACAGCGGCGGTGTCGTTCAGGTGGTGGGCTTCCCAGCTTACCTGCGCCCCCTCAGCCAGCCCACCCAGGACAAACTCAACGCGTTGCGCGCGCGCTTCGACCTGCCGCCACTGCCCAACCTGGCCGTAGCCCTGATGCCCGGCGACCCGATCATCTCGGCCTGGCCAGAACAAAAGTTTGGCCAATACGCCAGTGCGCTGTACGCCATCCTCGAAGAAGAACCCAAGGCCACCCTCAAGGACTTGGGCGATGCCATCGATTACACCGTGCGCAAGGTTGGCATCGACCACGTCGGCATCGCCTCGGACTTCAACGACGGCGGCGGCCTCAAGGGCTGGGAGAACGTCGGCGAAGTGCGCAACGTGACTGCGGAACTGATCCAGCGCGGCTACTCCGAAGCCGATATCGCCAAGCTCTGGGGAGGCAACTTCCTGCGGGTCTGGGACCAGGTACAAAAAGCTGCCAAGCCATTGGCCAACCGCTGAACCACCCTCAATGAATGAAGTGAATTCATGACCGACCGCCGTACGTTTCTCAAGCAGGCCGGGCTTCTCGCCGCGAGCCTGCCGCTGGGCACTGCCATCATCCCCCAGGCACTGGCAGGCAATGCGGCACCACCTGGCGACCCTTGGGCAGGCTTTCGCCAACTGTTTACCCAGGACCCGGACTACCTGCACTTTTCGAATTTCCTGGTGGCCTCGCACCCCAAGCCGGTGCGTGAGGCCATCGAGCGCTACCGCGCGCAGATCGACCGCAACCCCGGCCTGGCCATGGATTGGGACCTGCAAGAGACATGGAAGCGTGAAGGCCAGGTGCGCGAATGGGCCGGCCGCTACCTGAATGCCAGGCCCGGCCAGATAGCCCTGACCGGCAGCACCTCCGAAGGCCTGGCGATGATTTACGGCGGGATCCAGGTACGCCCCGACCAGGAAATCCTCACCACTGTTCACGAACATTACGCCACCGCCTACAGCCTCGATTTCCGGGTACGCAAGGAAGGCACCCAGGTACGCAAGATCAAATTGTTCGAGAGCGCCCATTCGGTGTCCGTCGATGAAGTGCTCGGTTCTATCGAGCGCAATATCCGCCCCAATACCCGTGTGCTCGGCATGACCTGGGTGCAATCCGGCAGCGGCGTCAAGCTGCCGATCGGCGCGATCGGCAAGCTGGTGGATGAACACAACCGCAACCGTGACGACAAGGACCGCATCCTCTACGTGGTCGATGGTGTGCATGGCTTTGGCGTCGAGAACCTCGACTTCCCGGACATGCATTGCGACTTTTTCATTGCCGGCACCCACAAGTGGATGTTCGGCCCGCGGGGCACCGGGATCATTTGCGCCCGCTCGGAGCAGAACACCGACGTGACACCGATGGTGCCGACCTTCTCCGAAGACACCAACTTCGCCACCACCATGACACCCGGCGGCTACCACGCCTTTGAACATCGCTGGGCTGCGGATGAAGCCTTCAAGCTGCACTTGCAGTTGGGCAAGCCGCAGGTACAGGCACGCATTCATCAGCTCAACGACGAACTGAAGACCCAACTGCTGGCGCACTCGAAGATAGAGCTGGTGACACCCCGCAGCAGCGAGTTGTCGGCAGGCTTCACCTTCTTCCGGGTCAACGGCCAGGACAGCCGCGACGTGGCCGCCCACATGATGAAAAACCGGGTAGTGATCGACTCGGTATATCGGGACGCCGGCCCGGTGATTCGCACTTCCCCGGGCCTGCTCAACACATCGGCCGAGATCCAGCGCTTCATGACGTTGCTGAGCCAACGGTTGTGACGCCTCTTTTTCATTTCAGCGAGATGCTCCCATGAACCATCACCCGCACCTGAAACCGCTGGCCGCAGTGATTCTGACAACACTGTGCAGTGCCCTGCTACCGGGGCTGGCCCAGGCGGCCACGCCGACACCCGGTAAAGTGTTCAAGGACTGCAAGGACTGCCCGGAAATGGTCGTGTTGCCCTCCGGTACGTTCACTATGGGCACCCCGGAAGACGAAGTGGGCCGCGAGCCTGATGAAGGCCCGATGCACCCGGTCACCTTTGCCAGGCCCTTCGCCATGAGCCGCTTCCAGGTCACCGCCGGCGAGTGGGACAGCTATGTACGCCAGTCCGGGGTCAAGATTGCCAATGGCGATGAACGACCCGGCCGCGAGTGCGTCGCCAGCAAGCCGCGCTACCCCCAGGGGCCGCGCCAACCTGCCGTGTGCATGGACTTCGAGGATGTGCAGAACTACGTCGCCTGGCTATCGAAGAAAACCGGCCATCACTACCAGATGGTCAGTGAAGCCCAACGTGAATACGCCGCCCGCGCCGGCTCCACCGGCCCGTTCCCCTTCCCGTTCGACGAGGGCAAGGGCTACAGCATTGCCCAGCATGCCAACACCTACGGCCCGGCGGATGGCTACAGCTACTCGTCCCCGGTGGGCAGCTACCCGCCCAACGCGTTCGGCATGTACGACATGCACGGCAACGTCTACGAGTGGACAGCCGATTGCTACAACGACGATTACGTCGGCGCCCCAAGCGACGGCAGCGCCTGGCTGACCGGTAAATGCCAGTTCAGACGCATCCGCGGCAACGACTGGGGTGAAGCCCCCGTGTTCTCCCGCTCCGGCAACCGCAATGCGTTGGTACCGGACAACCGCGGCGACTGGATCGGCTTTCGCGTCGTGCGGGATCTGTAAGGCAGCCAGCCCTCTAAATTAACCCTCCCCCCAGTCGTTTTACAGGTGTGTGTGACCCGTCATGCAACGCATTGCGGCGCACCACCGCCCTCTATGCCACCCAGGCCGAGCCCGCGACCGAAGCCGGGCCCGGCCGATCTTCAAGCAGGGAACCTCCATGAGCAAACCAACACGTGGGGTGATCAATGAATTGTTCACCCTGCTCAAACCCTTTCGGCTGATCGTTGTCGGCTCCATTCTGCTCGGCATGGTCGGCGGCCTCAGCGTCACGGTATTGCTGGCGACCATCAATACCGTGCTGCACGCCGACAACGGCCTGACCAACACCGTGGTCGGCGCCTTTGCCGGCCTCTGCCTGCTGGCACTGGTCAGTTCGATCTTTTCCGATATCGGCACCAATTATGTGGGGCAAAAGATCATCGCCCGGCTGCGCAAGGAGCTTGGGGAAAAAGTCCTGTCGGCGCCCATCGAACAGATTGAGCGCTACCGCAGCCACCGCCTGATCCCGGTGCTCACCCACGACGTCGACACCATCAGCGATTTCGCGTTCGCCTTCGCCCCGCTGGCCATTTCGCTGACCGTCACCCTTGGCTGCATGGGTTACCTGGCGATGCTGTCATGGCCGATGTTCTTGATCATGGTGGTCGCGATCATCATCGGCACGGTCGTCCAGTACATCGCCCGGGGCCGGGGAATCAAAGGCTTCATGGAGGCCCGCGACGCCGAAGACGAACTGCAGAAACACTACAATTCCATCGCCGAGGGCGCCAAGGAGTTGCGCATCCATCGTCCGCGCAGGCACCGCATGTTTGTGTCGGGGATAGAAAGCACCGCCGACAAAATCTGCGACACACAAATTCGTTCGGTGAATATTTTCGTCGTCGCCAAGACCCTCGGCTCCATGCTGTTTTTCGTGGTCATCGGGCTGGCACTCGCCCTGCAATCACTGTGGCCGAGTGCCGACAAATCAGTGATGAGCGGCTTTGTGCTGGTGCTGCTGTACATGAAAGGGCCGCTGGAGCATCTGATCGGCACCCTGCCAATCGTCAGCCGCGCGCAGATCGCATTCCGCCGTATCGCCGCGCTGTCGGAGCAGTTTTCCTCGCCCGAACCCCACCTGCTGCTCAGCGACCAAGGCAACCAGAGTACGCCGGTGCACAGCCTGGAATTGACGGACGTGTCCTATAGTTTCCCCGCCACCGAAGGCAGCGCACCGTTTCGCCTGGGCCCGGTCAACCTGAAGATCGAGCAAGGCGACATCATCTTCATTGTCGGCGAAAACGGTTGCGGCAAGACCACCCTGATCAAGCTGCTGCTAGGCCTGTACGCCCCGCAGCAGGGAGAAATCCGCCTCAACGGGCAGCCCGTGACGGCAGTGACACGTGACGACTATCGCCAGTTGTTCACCACGATCTTCGCTGACTACTACCTGTTCGACGACGTGGTGCAGGGCGATACCCATATTCCCGAAGATGCCAACCAATACCTGCAGCGCCTGGAAATCGGCCACAAGGTCAGCGTGCGTGACGGTTCGTTCACCACCACCGACCTGTCCACCGGCCAGCGCAAGCGCCTGGCGCTGGTCAATGCATGGCTGGAGGAACGCCCGGTGCTGGTGTTTGACGAATGGGCCGCAGACCAGGACCCGACGTTCCGGCGGATTTTCTACACCGAGCTGCTGCCGGATCTCAAGCGCCTGGGCAAAACCATCATCGTGATTTCCCACGACGATCGTTACTTCGACATTGCCGACCAACTGGTCCGCATGGAAGCCGGGAAAGTAGCCACCGAACTGCAACCGGCATGAATAAGTTAGATTCTCATTCTGGTTTTTTCGGCCTCGTGCGTCTAATTAAGAATCGCTAACAACTACGCAACCATTAAAACCAGTAAGAGTGAGCACAATGTCAGCAATTGCGGGGATTCCACGTTTTACCAAAGCCTTGTTCATGCGCCGTATGCTGCAGCCGGGCTTCAGCGCCACCGCGTTCAGCATGGCGCTGGCGTTGCCGTTCAGTGCGCAGGTTCAGGCCCAGGAGATCAACTTCAATATCCCGGCACAATCACTGGCAAGCGCCCTGCAGGCGCTGGGCACCCAGTCGAACATGCAAGTGCTGTACAGCGCCGATGATGTAAAGGGCCAGCACAGCCAGCCGGTGAGCGGCCGGTTGTCGCCTGAACAGGCGTTGTCGCAGATGCTGGTGGGGACCGGCGCTGTGTTCACCGTTCAAGCCAACACCGTCACCGTACGTGCCCGGGCAACGGGTGATTCACTGGAGCTGGGTGCCACCACCATCAGTGGCCAGGCTGTTGAATCGGCCTACGGCCCCGTGGACGGCTACGTTGCCACCCGCAGCGCCACCGGCACCAAGACCGATACGCCCCTCCTGGAAATCCCGCAAACCGTCAACGTGGTCACCGCTAAACAGATCGAAACCCAGGGCGCACTCAACCTGACCCAGGCCTTGCGCTACACGCCAGGCCTGAACACCGGCGGCTTCACCGACCGCAATGCGATCGCCGACGAAATCACCAGCCGTGGCTTCGCCCCTACCCAGCTGTACCTGGACGGCGCTTACTTGCCCTATGCCGGCAGCCTCGGCGGCGCCCCGCAAATCGATCCGTATACCCTGGAGCGCATCGAAGTGCTCAAGGGCCCATCGTCGGTGCTCTTTGGCCAGAACCAGCCCGGCGGCCTGATCAACATGGTCTCCAAGCGACCGACCACCGAACAACGCAGCGAGGTCAAGATCGGTGCCGGCAGCTACAACCGGGTCAACGGCGCATTCGACACCAGCGGTCCGCTCGACGATCAGAAAGAGTTCAGCTATCGCATCGTCGGCGTCGCGAAGAAAGGCAACCAGCAGGTCGATCATACCCACAGCGAACGCATGCTGCTGGCACCCAGCCTGACCTGGGCCCCGAACGACGACACATCCCTGACCGTACTGGCGCAGATCCAGCGGGACCGAGGCCTGGAAGACTATCAGGCGTTGCCAATGATCGGCTCTCTCGAGCGCGGCCCCAACGGCAAACGCATCGACCGCAACTTCTTCTCCGGCGACTCGAAATACAACGACTACAAACGTGACCAGTTCATCCTGGGCTACGACTTGACCCACAGCTTCAGCGAAAACCTGAAAGGTCGCTCCACCGCCCGCTACACCGACGTACGCGACGACTACAAAGGCTTCTACCTGCGCAGCTTCGTCACCGATGCAGTCACCGGTGCGGTCGACCAGACCCGGGCCAACCGTGTCAAACTCGACTGGCGCCAGCACAACACCGCCTACACCATCGATAACAACCTGGAATACAAATTCAACACCGGCGCGCTGGAGCACACCACCCTGGTCGGCCTGGACTATCGCAACTTCAACCGCAAATACACCGGCTACAACGCCTACAACGTACTGCCGATCAACCTCTACGGCGAAAACAACAACTACGACACCAGCAGCGTGACCCCGGAAAAAACCACCAAGTGGGACAACACCGTGCGCCAGACCGGCGTCTACCTGCAGGACCAGATCAAACTGGACAAGTGGATCCTGACCATTGGTGGCCGTCAGGACTGGGCCGAAGTTGAAAACAAGGACCTGATTGCAAACTCCATCACCGAACAGCGTGACAACAAGTTCACCGGCCGTGTCGGCCTGACCTATGTCACCGACTTCGGGCTGGCGCCGTACGTCAGCTACTCCGAATCCTTCCTGCCGACCGTTGGCACTACCGCGCCCGAACGTGGCGGCAAGGCCTTCGCGCCGACCGAAGGCGAACAGTACGAAGTGGGTGTGAAGTACCAGCCGTTCGAGAAGACGCTGATCACGGCTTCCGTGTACCAGATCAAGCAGAAAAACGTGTTGAGCCAGGATAACGAGTACACCCAGTACTCGGTCCAGCAAGGCCAGGTTCGCTCCCGCGGTGTTGAACTGGAAGTCAAATCGTCGATTGCCAACGTCGACGTACTGGCTGCTGCGTCCTACCTCGACGCGTTCTACATCAAGAACAACTACGGCAACACCGGTAACCGCACCGAGCAACAGGCTCCGGTTTCGGCATCGCTGTGGGTTGACTACCACTTCACCCAGGCGGTGCTCAATGGCCTGACCTTCGGTGCCGGCGCCCGCTACACCGGCCCCAAACCCGGTGATGCCGCCAACTCGTTCGAGGTCCCGGGCTTTGTGGTCTATGACACCACCGTCAGCTACGACCTGAGCAAGGTATCGCCAAGCCTGCGTGGCGTGGAAACCAGCCTGAACGTGCAGAACGTGTTCAACCGCGAGTACGTGTCCCACTGCAACTACTCGTTCGGCTGCTACTACGGCCAGGAACGCGTCGCCTCGGTTGACGTGACGTACAACTTCTAGGCAACACCCACAAAAAAAACCGGGCCTGGCCCGGTTTTTTTGTGCCTGTTCTCAAGCTGCCAGCGCGGCTCGCAATGCCTGGGTCAATTGAGCGTACACCTCGTCGATATCCGGCACCACGCTCTGCAGGCGCAGGAAATCGTGAATCAACCCGGCGTACTCGATCACTTCCAACGCCACCCCCTGTTCCTGCAACCGTCGGGCATAGGCACGCCCTTCATCCAGCAGCGGGTCATGACCGGCCAACGCAATCAGCGCCGGTGGCATGCCCGGGTACCCCGGCGCCAGCAATGGCGAGAAGCGCCAGTCAAGACGATCCGCCGCCTCCCGGGCGTAATGCCGGTAGAACCATTCCAGTGTCTCGGTCTCCAGCAGATAGCCCTCGCCGAACAGCTCGGTCGACGGGCTATTGGTAGAAGCGTCCGTCACCGGATAGCACAGCAGTTGCCAGCAGGGTTTAATTGCCAGCGTCGCGGGCTCGAGCACCGACTGCAACGCCAGCACCGTCGCCAGCGTGGCCCCCACACTGTCGCCACCGAAAGCCACGCGGGTGAGGTCCAGGCCTTCGGCTGCAGCGTTATCGGCCAGCCAGGCCATGGCATCGGCGCCATCGTTCAGCGGCGTCGGGAACCTGTGCTCCGGCGCCAGTCGATAACCCACTGAAACCACCGCACACGGAGTTCTGGCGCAGAATTCGCGGCACACCCCGTCATGGGATTCCAGGCTGCCGACCACGTAGCCACCGCCATGGAAGTACACCAGCACCGGCAGGCTCTGCGCCGAAACGTCAGCGGGACGGTACACACGCAACGCCAGCGTCGCGCCATCGCGTGCCGTGAATTCGATGGGGCTGCAGCGCACCTGCGCAGGCGCCTGCCAGCGCAGTTGCGCGGTGGTGCGCTCGAACGCCTCACGAGCTTGGGCGGGCGTTGACAGGTGAAACGGCCCAGGACCGTCCGCCTGGCTTTCTTGCGCCAGGTCGAGGAAGGCATTGAGTTCCGGATGCAAGGACATCGCAGGTTTCCTTATGAAAAAGCCACAGACGAAAGAGGAGCCACAAGGGCCCCTCTTTGTATAACGATGGATCGGCCTCAATCCTTAAGCCGCTTGTGCCACGCAATGCTCGATCAGCGCCTCCAGTTCGGCCTGGTACTCTCGCATCAACTGTTCGACGGTTTCGGCACGGTAGCGGCGCGTGCTGAAAATACAGCGCATCGCCAGGCGTCCGTCATACACCTGCCCCACCACTTCCAGCCAATTGCCCAGGGCCGCCTGCGGGCTGTAGCAACTGCCATAGCTCTCCTGAGCCGGCACCAGCATCGCCTTGTCATCGAAGCTCTGGTCGAACTGCCCCAGGTAGTTGAAGGTGACACGCGCCTGGGGTGCCAGGCGCAAGGTATCGGCCATCGACACACCGCTCATGTGACGCAGGATGCCGTAGCCCAGGCCCTTGTTCGGTACGGCCGCCAATTGCCGCTGCACCGCACGCACCGAGCTCCCGATATCAGCCCCGGCACCGGGTGCCAGGCGCACCGGGAACATGCTGGTGAACCAGCCCAGGCTGCGGCTCAGGTCGATGTCCTTGACCAGGTCTTCGCGGCCATGGCCTTCGAGCTGGATCAATACCGAAGGCTGCCCGCTCCAGCGGCACAACACCCGGCTCAGCGCGGCGAGCAACACATCGTTGATCTGCGTCTGGTAGACCGCAGGCACTTGCTTGAGCAACTGCTGGGTATGTTCCTGCGACAGGCCCATCAGCGCGACCGACTGGTACTGCACCTGGTTCTTGCCACGCGGGTTATCGCACGGCAGCTCACTGCCCGGCTGGTCGATCTGCTCAAGCCACCAGGCTTGCTCCTGCGCCGGATAATTCGCCGCGTACGCTTGCAGCCCCTCGGCCCAGGCCCGGTAGCTGCTGGTACGAATCGGCAGGGCCGGCGCCTGGCCATTGCGGTAAGCCTCATAAGCGACCTGCAAATCCTGCAGCAGCAAACGCCAGGAAACGGTGTCGATCACCAAATGATGGATCACCATCAATACCCGCACCTGGCCATCGCCCAACGTCACATGAGCGGTACGCCACACCGGCCCGTCTTGCAGGTCCAGGCTGCGCTGTACCTGTTCGGCGTACAGCTCAAGCTCCGCTTCATCGGCCACGGTGTGTTGCCATAACAAGGGCTCAGTGGCCCATTGCGCCTGCATGTCCTCCAGCGGCTGGTAATGCTGGCAATAGCGTGCGCCCACCTCACGAAAGCGCAGGCGCAGGGCGTCGTGCTGCTTCAACATGCAGCGCAATGCCAGCTCCAGCGCCGGCAGATTCAGCGCCTGGCGTGCACGCAGCATCAATGCCTGGTTGTAATGGTGCGGCTCGCTCATACGCTGGTCGAACAGCCACTGCTGGATCGGAATCAGGTTGAACTGGCCCTCGGCGGCCACCTGCGAAACATCCTCGATCAGCGTGGCGACGGTGCTTGAACGCTGCTCGAAAATCGCCTCGATGGTCTGCCCGCGCATCAGGTCCCGCAGCTTGAGGTCCATCTTCAGTTCAGGGTGGTTGCGTACCCGCGAGACGACTTGCAGGCTGAGGATCGAGTCACCGCCCAACTCGAAGAAGTTGTCGGTGATGCCCACGCGCTCCACTTGCAACACATCAGCCCAGACCTGTGCCAGCAGTTGCTCGTCACGAGTACGGCCGGGAACATACTCGCCGCCCTTGAATTCAGGCTCCGGCAAGGCCTGGCGATCCAGCTTGCCGTTGGGCGTGACAGGCAGCGCCGCCATGCAGATGACCTGGGTGGGCACCATGTAATCCGGCAATTGCGCGCGCAAGTCCGCCTTGAGGCGATCACCGATGGCCATGCCATCGGGCGTCACCACATAACCGATCAGTTGCTTGCCCGACGCACTGTCACGGGCGATCACCAACGCGTCACTGACATCGTCCAGTTGCCGCAGGCTCGCCTCGATTTCCCCCAGTTCAATGCGAAAGCCCCGGACCTTGATCTGGTGGTCAATACGCCCGACGTAATCAAGCACACCATCAACACGCTGGCGTACCAGGTCGCCGCTGCGGTAGAGGCGATCGCCCGGCGACCCGAACGGGTCCGGCACAAAGCGCTCGGCACTCAGGTCCGGACGACGGTAATAGCCGCGGGCAATGCCCTGGCCACCGATGTAGAGCTCACCGGCAATCCCCGGCGGCAGCGGGTTGAGGTCTTCGTCCAGCACGTACAGCGCGCGCTCGCCGACAGCACGCCCGATCGGCGCATAGGCAGCCTCGCACCGGGTGTCGACCGGGACCTTCCAGAGCATCGGCGTGACCACGGTTTCGGTGGGGCCATAGCCGTTGGTAAAGAACTGTGGACGCAGTGCCGCTTTCACTTGTTCGAAGGTCTGGTCCGGCACCGCATCGCCACCGAAGCAATACACCCGTACCGCGGGTGGTTCCTGTTGGCTATGGGCCGCGTACTCGGCCAACTGCTTGAGGTAGGCCGGCGGGAAACAGGCAATCGTGATGCCGTGTTGATGCAAGGCGTCGAAGGTCTGCTCCGGTGTCCACAGGCTGGCATCGCGGATCACCAGCGTGCCCCCGCTCAATAGCGTACTGAGCCAGCGCTCATGAGCGCCGTCGAAGGCAAACGACATGAAATGCAGCTCGCGGGTGCGCTCATCCATGTCATACAGCCCGGCAATGGCCTGGCAATGCATGCTCATCGGCCCATGCGCCACTGCCACGCCTTTCGGCCGACCGGTGGAGCCCGAGGTATAAATCAAGTAGGCCAGATTGGCGCCCAGCAAACTGCTGGCGGGCGGCGTGTCGCTGTAGCCGGCGCGGTCAAACGTATCGATGGCCAGTTGCGCCAGGCCTTCCACCGCCGGGAGGCGCGCCTGCACCTGGCTATGGGTCAGCAACAGCGCCATCGCCGAGTCTTGCATCATGAACGCCAGGCGTTCGAGCGGATAGTCGATGTCCAACGGCACATAAGCCGCGCCGCTTTTCATCACCGCCAGTAACGCCACGATCATCTCGACGGAGCGCTCCAGGGCCACCCCGACCACCACTTCCGGCCCGGCCCCCAGCTCGATCAAGCGATGGGCCAGGCCATTGGCTCGACGTTCCAGCTCACCGTAGCTCAGCGAATCGCCCCCGCACACCAGTGCCGTCGCCTCGCCACGCGAATGGGCATGGCGTGCGATCAGTTCCGGCAAGAGCTGCGCCTGATAGCTGGCATTCGGCGCCGCACTCCACTGCTCAAAGGCTTGCCACTGCTCGGCCCCAAGGCGCTGAAGGTTGCCCAGTCGCGCCGTCGGCGCAACGATCATGGCCTCAAGGGTGTCTTCCATGCAGCGGCGAATCTGCTCTACCGCCTCGACACTGAAGGCATTGCGCAGGAACAGATATTCGATCGACAACTGTTCGCCGAGGTTGACCGCCAGGTCCATCGCAAAGTTGGTCACGTCATGGTTACGCGACTCGCCGAAGCTCAGGCCGGTGTCCTGTTGCTCACCCAGGCGCTCATCGATCGGATAGTTTTCAAACACGATGATGCTGTCGAACAGCCCTTGCCCGCCCAGCCCCGACCAGCGCTGGATATCCGCCAGCGGCGCGTGTGCGTACTCACGGATGTCCATGTTGCAGGCCTGCAACGCTTGCAGCCACTGATCCAGCGGCTGCGCGGGTTCCAGGGTCTGGATCACCGGTAGCGTATTGATGAACAGCCCCAGGATGTTGTCGGCATTGGCCAACCCCGCAGGACGGCCAGCCACGGTGGCACCGAACACCACAGTGTTCTGCCCGGTAAAGCGTTGCAGCAACAACAGCCACGCGCCCTGGATCAGCGTGTTGGGGGTGATTTGCAAGGCGCGGCAAGCCTGTTGCAGGCGTGCGGTTTGCACCGCATCCCAACGTGAGTAAAGCGCTTGGTGCCCGGGCAAATCCTCGACATGCCGCGGGAACATCGCCTGGTTCAGCGAGGTGGCCTGCTCCAGCGTTGCAAGACGGCTTCTCCAGAAGCCCTCCAGCGCCCGTTGATCCTGGCGTTGCAGCCATTCGATGAACTCGCGGTAACGACCGTTGCGTGTCGGCACGTGGCCCTGGGCATAAAACTGCATTACCTCGCCAAACAGTCGCGAACTGCTCCAGCCGTCCATCAGGATGTGATGGCAGGTCCAGATCATCTGGTAGCGGTCGTCCTCAAGCCGCAGCAACAGCACAC
The DNA here is from genome assembly GCF_013385475.1 of Pseudomonas sp. G5001. Taxonomy (NCBI): domain Bacteria; kingdom Pseudomonadati; phylum Pseudomonadota; class Gammaproteobacteria; order Pseudomonadales; family Pseudomonadaceae; genus Pseudomonas; species Pseudomonas sp. G5001. The sequence goes on along the minus strand of NZ_JACAPZ010000012.1, from coordinate 13,333 downwards.
GCTGCAACGGCGCACGGGCCAGATCGAACCCTTGCAGGTAATCAGCCGTTGCGCGCTCGCCGATCGCCTGTTCGCTGATGTCCCGGCCGCGCCAGTCTTCGATCAGCAGCGGCAATTCGGCCTGGCGGTGGACAATTTGCACCGGGGCGCTCAAGCCATCCTGCCAGTGAAAGCTGGTCCGCAGAATGTCCTCACGCTCAATCACCGATTGCCAGGCTGCGGCGAAGCGTTCGGTATCCAGCCCGTGTACCGGCAGGCTGATCTGGTTGATGTACAAACCGCTGCTGTCGTCGGCCAGGGTGTGGAACAGCATGCCTTCTTGCATCGGTGACAACGCATAGACGTCTTGCACCTGCGCCACGGGCACCGGCAAGCCGTCAAGGTGCGCCTGGGTCAAACGGGCCAGCGGGAAGTCAGACGGCGTCAGGCCCTGATGCTCTTCGCCGCAGCAATGCTCGATCAGTGCCTGCAACGCGACGCCGTAGGCATCGGCCAATTGCTGGACGGTGGCCTCATCAAAAACGTCGCGGCTGAAGGTCCAGTCCAGGGACAACTGGCCGTTGTACACCCGGCCATCGATGGTCAGCCAGTTGCCCAGCGCCACGTCATCAGCGTGCCCAGCCCCGCTGCCCTCCTCGCTCGGCGCGAATAACGCCTGCTCATCAAAGCTCTGGTCGAACTGGCCGAGGTAGTTGAAGGTAATCCGGGCCTGCTCGAGTTTCGCCAGACGCGAGCGGACATCCTCTGCACCGAGGTAACGCAGCACGCCATAACCCAGGCCCTTGTTCGGCACCGCGCGCAGCTGTTCCTTGATGCCCTTGATGGTGTCTGCCGCGTGCACCGATGGGGTCAATACCACCGGGAACAGGCTGGTGAACCAGCCCAACGTGCGGCTCAGGTCGACGTCGCCGAACAGTTCCTCACGGCCATGGCCTTCCAGTTGCACCAGGCACGCAGGTTGCGCAGTCCACTGGCAAATCACCTGCGCCAGGGCACTGAGCAAAAGGTCGTTGACCTGGGTGCGATAGGCCGACGGTGCCTGCTTGAGCAGGCGCCGAGTCTGTTCTGTATCCAGACGCGTGTTGACCGAATGGCCATGCACCGAAGCCTGGCTGCCCTCAGGCCGCGCCCGTGGCAGTTCCGGCAACGCATGGGCCTGTTGCCCAGTCCAGTAACTCAACTCCCGAGCCAGCCCTTCGCTGTGGGCGTAGCCCTGCAACTGCTCGGCCCACGCCTTGAACGCGGTGGACTTGGGTGGCAACACCACAGGCTGGTTTACCGCCAGCTGCCGGTAGGCCGTTTGCAAGTCTTCCAGCAGCACGCGCCACGACACACCGTCCATCACCAGATGGTGAATCGCCAGATGCAGGCGCGAACTGCCGTCCTGCACTGCGATCAGGCTGCAACGCAGCAGCGGGCCGTGTTGCAGGTCGAGGCTGCGTTGCGCCTGGTTGGCAATGGCGATGATCTCATCGGCGTTCTCTGCCTGGCGCTGCCAGAGGCCTACCGGTTGCGCGCCGACGGCCTCATGGCTGGCCTGCCAGGTACCATCGCCCGATTGCACGAAGCGCAAGCGCAAGGCGTCATGATGGGCCACCACGTGCTCAAGGGCCTGCTGCAGACATGCGCCGTCCAATGGCTCGCGCGGGGTCAGCATCAGCGACTGGTTCCAGTGGTCACGGTGCGCCATGTCATTGGCGAAGAACCAGTGCTGCATCGGAACCAGATGGCTGTCACCGCTGACCGGCCCCTGATCGATCGTTGCGGCTTGATCGGCGCTCGCAGCCCGGGCCAGCGCCTGGATGTTCTGGTGCAGGAACAGGTCCTTGGGGGCCAGGCCGATTCCCTGCTGACGTGCACGGCTGACCACTTGAATCGAATTGATCGAGTCACCGCCCAAGGCGAAGAAGTTATCGGCAGTGCCCACCCGGGCCACGCCGAGCACGGCTTGCCAGATCTCGACCAGGGCACTTTCGACTGCATTGGCGGGAGCCACGAAGTCCTGCTGTACCTCAGCCATGTCTGGCACCGGGAGAGCCTTGCGGTCGAGTTTGCCGTTGGGGCTCAGGGGCATTTTTTCCAGCGGCGTCAGGTGCGTCGGCACCATGTGTTCCGGCAGGGTCTGGCGCAGATGCGCAGTCAGCGCCTCGCGCAGTGCCGGCCAGTCGCTGGCGGCGCCAGGCTGGGTAACGACGTAGCCACTCAGGGCTTTGCCGTTGCGGCTGTCCTGCGCCACCACCACGGCTTCGCGCACGGCCCCGTGCTCCAGCAGACGGGCCTCGATTTCACCCAGCTCGATACGAAAACCGCGGATTTTCACCTGATGGTCGATACGGCCAATGTAATCAATCACCCCGTCAACGCGGTAACGGGCCAAGTCGCCCGTGCGGTACAGCCGTTCACCCGCGACAAACGGGCTTGCCACGAATCGTTCGGCCGTCAGCTCAGGGCGACGGTGGTACCCACGCGCCAGTCCCTGGCCGCTGAGGTACAGTTCGCCGTTGACGCCGCAGGGCACCGGGTTGAGCTCGGCGTCGAGAATGTAGGTCATCAAGTTCGCAATCGGCTCGCCGATGGGCACGGCATCACGGCCCTCGTCACGACAGGTCCAGTGGGTGACGTCAATTGCGGCTTCGGTAGGGCCGTAGAGATTGAACAGCCCCGCGCCCGGCAGCTTGGCGAAGACCTGCTGCTGCGCATCGATCGGCAACGCTTCGCCACTGCAAACGATACGGGTGAGGCTGGTGCAGCGGCTGACATTGGCATCCAGCACGAACGCTTGCAGCATCGACGGGACGAAATGCAGGGTAGTAATGCCCTCGCGCTCGATCAATTGGACCAGCTTCTGTGGATCGCGATGATCCCCTGGCGACGCCACGACCAAGCGGATGCCGGTCATAAGCGGCCAGAAAAACTCCCAGACGGACACATCGAAGCTGAACGGCGTTTTTTGCAGCACGCGGTCGTCGGCGTGCAACCCGTAGGCCTGTTGCATCCAGCACAACCGGTTGGTCAGGGCACCGTGGCTGTTGCCAGCCCCTTTGGGTTTGCCAGTGGATCCGGAGGTGTAAATCACATAGGCGAGGTTTTGCGCGACGGCCCGCGACTCGGGGTTGCCTTGCGCCTCACCGGCCAGCCAGGCATCGTCACCATCGAGTATCAGCGTGCGCACCCGTTCCGGCAGCGGCAAGGTTGCGACCAGCGCTTGCTGGGTCAGCAACCATTCGATGCCGCTGTCGTCGATCATGTAGGACAGGCGTTCCGGCGGGTATTCCGGGTCCAGCGGTACATAGGCGCCGCCGGCCTTCAGGATCGCCAACAGGCCCACCACCATTTCCAGGCTGCGGTGCAGTGCAATGCCCACCAGCACATCGGGGCCTACGCCACGCGCGATCAAGGCATGAGCCAATCGGTTGGCCCGCGCGTTGAGCTGGGCATAGGTCAACGACTGCCCCTCGAACACCAACGCCACGGCATGCGGGGCCCGCTCCACCTGGGCTTCGATCAAGTGGTGCACCGGCTGGTGGTTCGGGTAGTGGGCGAACGTGCGGTTCCAGTCCTCAACCATCATCCGGCGCTGCACCGCATCGAGCATCGGTAATTCGGCGATGCGCTGGGTGGGGTTGGCCACAATCGCGCGCAGCAGGTTCAGCCAGTGTTCGCCCAGGCGTGCGACGGTGGCTGGCTCAAACAAGTCAGAGGCATAGGACAGTGCGGCACTGATGCCTTCGCTGTACTCGAACGTATCCAGGGAGAGGTCGAACTGCACGCTGCCCGAATCCCAGGTCAATTGCTCCAGGCTCAACCCCGGCAGTTCAATGGCCTCGCGACGAGCATCACTGGCATGGTTGAACATGGCCTGGAACAACGGCGTATGGCTCAGGTTGCGTGCAGGTGCAAGCAGCTCCACCAGTTGCTCGAACGGCAGGTCCTGATGGGCCTGTGCTCCCAGTACCCGCTGCTTGACCTGATGAAGCAATTGGTCAAAGCGCAGGTGCCCCTCAATGTCGGCCCGGAGTACCTGGGTGTTGACGAAGAAACCCAGCATCCCTTCGGTTTCCAGGCGATTGCGGTTGGCAATCGGTACCCCGACACGAATATCCTGCTGCCCGCTGTAGCGGTGCAACAAGGTCTGGAAGCCGGCCAGCAGCAGCATGAACAGTGTGGTGTTTTGCTGCTGCGCCAGGCGCTTGAGACTCTCGGCCAGGGACGGCTCGAGGGTGATCGGCAGCCGGGCCCCACGATAGCTTTGCTGAACCGGACGTGGATGGTCGGTTGGCAGTTCAAGGACCGGTTGCTCGCCGCCCAACTGTTCTGTCCAGTAGCTGAGCTGACGTTGCTGCTCACCCGCCGCCAGCCACTGACGCTGCCACTGTGCGTAATCGGCATACTGGATCGGCAGTGCCGCCAACGCCGCCGGTTGGCCTTGACTGAAGCCGCGGTATAACTGCATCAGCTCATCGATCATGACCCGCATCGACCAGGCATCCGACACGATGTGGTGCTGGGTCAGGATCAGCACGTGATCTTCAGCGCCCAGTTGCAACAGCTTGACCCGCAGCAACGGCCCACGCTGCAGATCAAAGAGTTGGCGGGTTTCAGTTTCAATCAAGCCGCGCAGGCCAGGGTCATCCAGCCCGGCAGCCGCCGACTCAAGCGCAATCGCCACCGGTGCCGGCGCGTCGACCCGTTGTACGGGACGCTCGTTCTCCAGCACAAACCGGGTACGCAAGCTCTCATGACGCGCCACCAGGGCGTCAAAACACTGTTGCAAGGCCGCCAGGTCAAGGTGTCCGCGCAAACGCAGGGCCGCGGGAATATGGTAGGCGCTGCTGGTGGGCTCCAATTGCCACAAAAACCATTGCCGTTGCTGGGCATATGACAGGGCAAGCGGCTGGTCGCGTGCAACGCGCGGGATGGCCTGTTCAGGAGTCAACGATGCCGGGGCCATCGCCTCGACAAATGCTTGCAGGGTGTTATGGGCGAACAGCAGGCGCAAAGGCACCTGGACTTGCAGTTGCTGGCGAATCCGCGAAACCATTTGGGTCGCCAGCAGCGAATGGCCGCCCAGCTCGAAAAAGTTGTCACTCAGGCCAACCCGCGGCACGTTGAGCACCTCGGCCCAGATCGCCGCCACCGCTTGCTGCACCGGTGTCTGCGCAGCCACGTAGGTTTTCTGCCATTGGCTGGCATCGGGCTTGGGCAGTTGCCTGCGGTCCAGCTTGCCATTGGGGGTCAGCGGGAACCTTGGCAACAGCACCATATGCGCCGGCACCATGTAGTCGGGCAAGTTGGCCTTGAGCCGGGCGTTCAGGCTGTCGCGCAGGCGACCCTGGCCGTCGGCATCCAGGCCCTGCCATTCGGCGGCGGGGACCACATACGCCACCAACGCCTGGCCGCCCGGGGCATCCTGGGGCAGTACCGCGGCTTCACGTACAGCGTCCTGCTCCAGCAGGCGCGCTTCGATTTCCCCGAGCTCGATGCGGAAACCGCGAATTTTCACCTGATGGTCGATCCGCCCCAGGTATTCGAGGATACCGTCCGGGCGCTGACGTGCGAGGTCGCCGGTGCGGTAAAGCCGCTCGCCGGTGCTGGAAAACGGATGGGGAACAAAACGTTCGGCGGTCAATCCCGGGCGCTGGAAGTAACCCCGCGCCAGGCCGTCCCCGCCGATCAGCAATTCGCCGGCAACACCATAGGGCACCGGCATCAGGTCTGCACCGACGATGTACAGCGATGTGTTGTCGATTGGCCCGCCCAGCCAAGGTTGCGCAGCCTGCGGACGCAGCCGGTGCAACGCCGACCAGACCGTGGTTTCCGTCGGGCCATAGAGATTCCAGACTTCACCGCCAAGGCCAAGCATGCGCACCGCCAGTTCCTGGGGCAACGCCTCGCCGCCGCACAGGCACGTGCACCCCTGGAGCACGTGGGCCTGTTCATTGTCGAGCAACATGCGCCAGGTCGAGGGAGTCGCCTGCACCACGTTGACCTGTTCGGCGTCGATCAGGGCCAGCACGGCGTACGGGTCCTGCGCCACCTCCTGGCCGGTCAGCACGATGCACGCGCCGACCATCAGGGGTACGTAGATTTCCAGGCCGAAAATATCAAACGAGAACGTGGTCAGTGACAACGCCCGATCCTGGGCGGTCATGCCCGGCACCCTGGCCATGCTTGCGACAAAGTTGGTCAGGGCGCCATGTCGCACCATCACCCCTTTCGGCTGGCCGGTGGAGCCAGACGTGTAGATGACATAAGCCAGGTGCTCCGGATCCAGCCGGGTAGGCAGATCGTCACCGGCATGGCCGTCAAGCCAATTGCCCGGTTGATCCAGCACCAGCGTAGTGACCGTGTCAGGCACCGGGATCTGGCTGAGCAGTGAATGTTGGGTCAGCAACAGGTCGATGCCACTGTCCTCAATCATGTAGGCGAGGCGATCCTGCGGGAACGCGGGATCGAGAGGCAGATAGGCGCCGCCGGCCTTGAGGATTGCCAACAACCCGATCAGCATGTGCGGGCTGCGTTCGACGGCAATGCCCACCAGCACACCCGCGCCCACCCCGTGACGTTGCAGCTCCACCGCCAACTGATTGGCCCGGGTATTGAGTTGCCCGTAGCTCAAGCGCTGGCCATTGATGACCAGCGCCTGCGCCTCCGGCGAGCGGGCCACCTGTGCCTCGAACAATCGATGAACATAACCCGCCTGCGGTGTGGCTACCGACGTGCGGACGCAATCGTCGAGCTGCGCTTGGCGCTGTTCAGCGTCAAGCAACGGCAGCTCACCGATGCTTTGTGCCGGGTTCGCGACGATTGCCTGCAGCAGGTTTTGCCAGTGCCCGGCCATCCGCGCAACCGTGTCTGCACCGAACAGATCCGTGGCATAGATCAGCGCCGCAGACAGGCCATCGGGGCGCTCCATGGTTTCCAGGGTCAAGTCGAACTGTGCACTATGGGTATCCCAGCGCAGCCCCTCGACCTTCAATTCACCGGCCGGCCCCTCGCCCGCCGGGCCTTGGGTCTGGTGGTTGAACATCACCTGAAACAGCGGGCTGTGGCTCAGGTTGCGTTGCGGCTGCAAGGCTTCCACCAGTTGCTCGAACGGCAGGTCCTGATGCGCCTGGGCATCCAGCGCAGTCTGCTTGACCTGTTGCAGCAAGGCACTGAAGGAGCCCTGGCTGTCGACCTCACTCTTGAGCACTTGGGTGTTGACGAAAAAGCCGATCAACCCCTCGGTCTCCACCCGGTTACGGTTCGCGGTCGGCACGCCAACCCGAATGTCGTTCTGCCCGCTGTAGCGATGCAGCAAGGCCTGGTAGGAGGCCAGCAGGATCATGAACAGACTGACCCCTTCGCGCTGGGCCATCTGCTTGAGGCCGCAGGCCAGCGCGGTGTCGATATCCAACTCCAGCCGGGCACCGCGATAGCTCATCACGGCCGGGCGCGCAACGTCAGTCGGGAGCTCAAGCACCGGCTGCTCGCCGCCCAGTTGCGCGGTCCAGTATTGCAACTGCCGCTCCCGCTCGCCGGCCTCCATCCAGTGCCGCTGCCAGATGGCGTAGTCGCTGTATTGAATCGGCAACGCTGGCAGTTCCAGGCTCAACCCTCGACTGAACGCGGCGTAACCCTTGACCAACTCCTCGACCATTACCTGCATCGACCAGCCATCGGAAACGATGTGGTGCAAGGTGACAATCAGCACATGGTCATCCGCGCCCAGTTGCAACAGGCACGTACGCAACAAGGGCCCCTGCTGCAAGTCGAACAGCCGGCGCGTCTCGTCTTCGATCAAATGCCGCAGTTGCGCCGCATCCGGCACCTGGGCCAGAGGCTGCACCTGCAGACTTACCGGTGCAGCCTCCTGCACTTGCTGCACCACTTGCTCGCCGTGCACCACGAAGGTGGTACGCAGGCTCTCATGGCGCGCGACCAGCGCACTGAAACTCTGTTGCAGCGCCGCAATGTCCAATGGACCGCGCAAGCGCAGGGCCGTAGGCATGTGATAAGCCGCGCTTTCCGGGTCCAGCTGCCACAAGAACCATTGACGCTCCTGGGCAAAGGACAATGACAACGTGTCGAACTCGGCACTGACAGGCGGAATCGGCAGGTTCGCCGGGGAAACGTCCTCTTCGAGCATTTTCTGCAGGTAAAGACGGCGTTTTTCCAGCGGCAGCGTTATGAAGCGCCTGGCAATACGTTGTGCGACAGCGGTGTCCATCAAACCTCCTCGAATTCATCAAGCAGCGCTTCAAGCTTGCTCAATTTTGACGTGCTCATTGACGTGCCGGTCTGCTCCAGTTGCGCGACAAACGCACCGAGGACCGGAAATTGGAATATCAATTGGGGCGTTAACTTCATGCCCAGTTCGAGCTGCAGGCGCGACACCACATTCACCACCAGCAGCGAATGCCCGCCCAGCTCGAAGAAATCATCCGCCAGACCGACCTGCTCAACGTTGAGCACGCCTTGCCAGATGGCCGCGACCTTGCATTCCAGATCGCTTTGCGGCGCCAGGTAAGCCGAATGCAGCGCGCGGGTATCCGGCGCGGGCAGTGCCTTGCGGTCGAGTTTGCCGTTGGGTGTAAGCGGCAGTTGATCGAGGAAGACCAGATGGGTGGGCACCATGAAGTCCGGCATCTGTTGTGCCAGCCGCGCCTTGAGCTGTTCACTCAAGCGCGCCTCGGCCGCCCTATCCAGGCTGCTGTCCTGGCTGACAAGCCAACCCACCAGGCTCGTGCCGGTCGCCGTTTCCCGAGCCAGCACTACCGCGTCTCGTACTTCAGGTTGAGCGTGGAGGCGGGCTTCGATTTCACCCAGCTCAATGCGCAGGCCACGGATTTTCACCTGATGGTCAATCCGGCCGATGTATTCGATTACGCCATTTTCGGCGTGGCGCACCAGGTCGCCGGTGCGATACAGGCGTGCGGCGGCCGACTCGCCAAACGGATCGGGAACGAAGCGCTCGGCGGTCAGCCCTGGACGCTGGTGATAACCACGGGCCAGGGATTCACCACCGATGTACAACTCGCCAATCGCACCCACGGCGCAAGGCTGCAAGGCGCCGTCCAGCACATAGGTGCATACGTTGTTGATCGGACGACCGATGGCGATGATTCGCCCGTCGTCTTCGACAGTGGCCGCCACGGCATGGCTGCTGGTATCAATCGTGGCCTCCGTGGGGCCATAAAGATTGCGCAGCTCGCCATCGAAGAGGCCCAGGACCTGGCGGGAAAGGTGCGCACTCAGCGCTTCGCCGCCGCACAGCAGCAGGCGCAAGGAGGCCAGGTGTTCACGGGTCGCCAGCGGCAACAGCGCCTGCAGCAACGATGGCGCCATTTGCAGCACACTGATCCCCCAACGCTCCACCTCGACCCACAAGGTGGTCAAGTCCAGGTTCAATTGCGGCGCGGCCAATACCAGTTGCGCGCCGCTCATCAGTGGCAACCAGAACTCCCACACCGAGGCGTCGAAACTGATGGCGGTCTTCTGCAGGACACGGTCACTGTGATTCAGCTTCAGGCAACCCTGCATCCATTCCATATGGTTGCTCAGGGCGCCATGGCGAATCGTCACGCCTTTGGGTTTCCCGGTGGAACCGGAGGTATAGATCACATAGGCGAGGTTCTGGCTGTCGACGGTTACCGAAGGCTCATGCTCGCCGTAGCCATCGAACCGCTCGGGCAGTGCGTCCAGCAGCAGGCAGTCCACGGCCACGTCAGCGAAGTACGGCTGTACGCTGGTTTCGGTCAACAGCAAGGCAATGCCGCTGTCCTCGACCATGTACATCAAGCGATCCTGTGGATAAGCGGGGTCCAGCGGTACATAGGCACCACCGGCCTTGAGGATCGCCAGTAGCCCGACGACCATCTGCACGCTGCGCGGCATGCACAGCCCCACCAACACGTCCGGGCCTACACCCCGCTCGATCAACGCATGAGCCAGGCGATTGGCGCGCAGGTTGAGCTGGGCATAGGTCAGCGACGCTTGATCGGCCAACAGGGCCGGCGCATCAGGCGTGCGTCGAGCCTGGGACTCGAACCATTGATGAACGTGGCGTGGGTCGGTGGCCGGCACTGCCGTGGCATTCCAGTCGCGCAACAGCACGGTGCGCGTCGCCGCGCCAACCAGGTCGATATCGCCCAGGCTACGGTCGGCGGCCAGGCTCACCATCTGTGCGAGCACGTGCTCCACCTGCTCAGCCAGGCGCTGGATTGTATGTGTATGGAACGCAGCATGGGCATAAGTGAAGTGCAGGCTCAGGGTCTCATTGAGATTAACGGCCAGGGTCAACGGGAAATTAGTCTGTTCCTGATTACCCACCGTGCCGAAGCTCAGGCCTGACGGTGCCTGCGCTTGCAGGGCCTCGGCCAGCGGGTAGTTTTCGAACACCAGCAGCGTGTCGAACAGGCCTTCACCGCCCTGCCCGGCCCAGCGCTGAATCTCGAACAGCGGCGTGTGTTCATGCTCGCGCAACGCAACGTTGCGGGCCTGAAGCTGTTGCAGCAGGCTGGTGACCGATTGTTCCGGCCGGGGGCTGGCAATCACCGGCAAGGTATTGATGAACAGGCCTATCTGCTGTTCGACACCTTTGAGTTCGCCGGGGCGTCCGGACACCGTGGCGCCGAAGGCCACCGTGTCATGCCCGGTGTAATGTTGCAGGAGCAGCAACCAGGCCGCCTGGACCACGGTGTTGAGGGTGACCTTTTGCTGGCGGGCGAATTCGCCCAGGCGTTGGGTCTGCTGTTGGGACAGTGAGTGATACAGGCTGGCATGGCTGGTCTCGACAGCCGGCTGCGGCGCGGCGAAACGGTTTTCGGCGAGGCGCGTCGGCGCGTCGAGCGCGTGCAGTTGCGCACGCCAGAACGTTTCACTGGCCTTGGCATCACGCCCTTGCAGCCAGGCGATGTAGTCACGATAGCGGCCGGCCGGGCGCGGCAGCACCTGGCCATCGTAACGTTGCAACACCTCGCCCAGCAGCTGCGAGTTGCTCCAGCCGTCCATCAGAATGTGGTGATGGGTATAAATCAGGTGATAACGCTGTTCAGCGGTCTTGACCAGCACCAGCCGCAGCAGCGGCGCGAGGGCGAGGTCGAAACCCTGGTCGCGCTCGCTGGACGCCAACTCGACGAGGGCCTGCGGGGCATCCGTGCGTGTGCTCCAATCCAGCGCGGTGAAGGGTACGCGCACCTGTTTATGCACCACCTGCACCGGTTGCTCGCTGCCTTCCCAGATGAAACTGCTGCGCAAAATGTCATGGGCGTCGACCGCCGCCTGCCAGGCATCTTCGAAACGCTGTGGGTCGAGACCGTCGATGTCCAGGCACATCTGATTGATGTACTGACCGCTGCCGTGTTCGTACAAGCTGTGGAACAGCATGCCCTGCTGCATCGGCGCCAGCGGGTAGATGTCATCCACCGAACGGGCGGCGAGGCCCAGGTTATCGAGCTGCGGTTGGGTAAAGCTGGCCAGCGGGAAGTCGGAAGGCGTCATGCCATGGTTTGCAGGATCGCAGCAATGACCGATCAACAGAGCCAGTTCCACGGCATAATCGTCGGCCAGTTGCTGGATGGTGGCCTGCTCGAACTGTTGGTGGCTGAACGTCCAGCCCAGGCTCAGTGCGCCATCAAATACCCGCCCGTTGAGGCTCAGCCAATTGCCCAGGGGCGCCATCGCGCTTTGCTCTTCACCGGCGCTTTCGCTGGCCGGGCTGAACAACGCGCCCTGTTCCTTATCGAAGCTGGCGTCGAACTGCCCCAGGTAGTTGAAGGTAATGCGCGGCACCGGCAGCGCTTGCAAGGCTGACCGGCTGGCCTCGTCACCGAGGAAGCGCAGCGCGCCGAAACCCACCCCCTTGTCCGGGATCGATCGCAACCCTTGCTTGATCGACTTGATCGAGTCCCCGAGTGCCGCCGCCGGCGACAACTGGACCGGGAACATACTGGTGAACCACCCCACGGTGCGCGTCAGGTCGATGTTGGCAAACAACTCTTCGCGACCATGGCCTTCAAGCTGGATCAAGGTACTTGCATGCCCGGTCCAACGGCAGACCACCCGCGCCAGGGCGGTCAGCAACAGGTCGTTGACCTGAGTGCGATAGGCGGCTGGCGCTTCCTGCAGCAGTTGCCGCGTCAGGTGTTTGTCCAGGCGCGTATGAACAGTGACGGCCTGGCCGTTCTGTGGGCTCGCCTCGGGGTTGAGGCACGGCAGGTCAGCCGGCGCACCTTGCAGTTGCGCCTGCCAGTAGGCCAACTGCTGCTGCAATTGCGCGCTGCGTGCATGCGCTTGCAACTGTTCGGCAAACGCCTTGACCGAGCTGGTCTTGGCCGGCAATTGCAAGGCTTGCCCGGCGAGCAATTGGTTGTAGGCCGTTTGCAGGTCGTCGAACAGAATCCGCCACGACACACCGTCCACCGCCAGGTGATGGATCACCAGCAACAGCCGCTGGGTGCCATCGTCCAGGGTCGCCAACACGGCGCGCAGCAAGGGTCCGGTTTGCAGGTTCAGGCTGCGCTGGGCTTGATTGGCCAGCACTTCCAGCGCGCCAGCATCGGCCACCGGGCGCACCCATAACAGATCATTGCGCATCGATGCGTCGCGATGGCTGGCACTCCAGCCTTCGGCGCTTTCGTTGAACATCACCCGCAACGCATCGTGATGCAGCACCAGCGCCTGCAATGCTTGCTCCACCAGCGCCGCTTGCAGCGCACGGGCCGGTTGCAGCAGCACCGACTGGTTGTAGTGATGACGCTGCGGGATGGCGTCGGCAAAGTAAGCCTGTTGAATCGGCAGCAGCAACGCCGGGCCCTGCACCGCAGCCTGATCGATTACCTGCAGCTGGTCACCGGTCTGCGCGACAGTCGCCAATGCCTGCACCGTCTGGTGCTGGAACAGGTCTTTTGGACTAAAGCGGATGCCGGACTGCCGGGCACGGCTGACCACTTGAATCGAGATAATCGAGTCGCCACCCAGTTCGAAGAAGTTGTCGGTGAGGCCAACCCGCTCCAGTTTCAGCACGTCTTGCCAGACAGTTGCGATTTGCTGTTCCAGCGCGCTTTGCGGCGCCACGTATTCGTGCTGTACCTGGCTTGCGTCCGGCTGCGGCAGGGCCTTGCGGTCGAGCTTGCCGTTGGCGGTCAGTGGCCATTCATTCAGGAACAGCAGGTGCGTCGGTACCATGTAGTCCGGCAGGTCCGCTTTCAACTGCGCCTTGAGGGCGCCTGCATCCTCGGCACCTTGCGCCGGGATCACGTAAGCCACCAATTGCTGGCCGTTCAGCCCCTCCTGGGCCAAGACCACGGCTTCGCGCACCGCCGCCAGGGCGTTCAGGCGCGCTTCAATT